>CALELJ010000022.1 GCA_937902445.1 uncultured Treponema sp.
GCAGCGAAACTGCTCAAGAAAAAAGTTTATGATGCAACAGGACTAACCGTAAGTGTTGGAATTGCAAGCACAATGTACATCGCTAAAATCGCATCAGGTTATAGAAAGCCAGACGGAATTACGTTCATACCCAAAGGAAGGGAAACTGAGTTCATGCTTTCACTGCCCCTTGAAAAACTCTGGGGAGCCGGAACCAAAACCATGGAGAAATTGAAAGCCTACGGGATTAAAACGACCAGGGACATCTATGACAAATCACAGGCCCTTCTCATCACCCTTTTTGGCGATTCCATGGGAACTTTCCTATACAACGCTGTGAGAGGGAACGAAGGACTCCAGTTTGGGGAAGAAGCCAAGAACCATTCCCTCAGCGCAGAGACTACATTCATCTACGACCTTACCGACACATACATAATTGAAACAGCCCTGCTTGACCTTGCAAACCAGATAATCTGGAGAATGTATAATGAGAATGTAAGATCACGGACCGTAGCATTGAAAATCCGGTATGAAAATTTCAAGACAGTATCGATACAGGAAACATCAGAATTGCCGGTCACAAATGCGGATGATCTTTTTGAGCGGGCAAAAAGACTTTTTCAAAAAAAATATGACAACGAGTCCGGCATCAGGCTTCTTGGACTTTCCGTGGCAAACACAGAAAGCACGTCTATACCAGTGCAGGGACAACTTTTTGATTTTGGCGACGGAAAAAAAGCGAAAGTCGAAAAGGCAATCTTTGACATGGAAAAAAAGAACCCTGCCCTTCGGTTAAGAAAAGCAAGGCTCATTGACATCAACAGAAAAACTCTTGGAACTGATGGTAAAGATTGATTCCTTCCGCAGCTCCTGATTTTCCGCTACTGAAGAGGCGCATAATAACCGGTCTCATCACGGCCGGAGCGGTTAAGAAGATAGGTTTCAATTTCAACAGGGAGATACTTTCTTCCGTATTCCGTAGAAAGGGATGAAGTATACCTGAACTGATACAATCCGGAAGGAATGCTGATTATATCCTTTATCACATCGCCAAGTCCTTCAGGTCTGTAGATGTAATACATTGATCCTGTCGTACCATTTGTAATGTAGGTTATTTCATCAGACAACGCATTCTGTGTAAGCTGGATGGTGCTGAATGAAATAGCATTATTGTTCATATAAGTTGTAAGGTCAGAAAGAGCATACTGGGCAAAGGAATTCTGGACTGAATCACCTGCAGTGATGTAGATGATTCCACGCTTCTTTTCAGCATTTATCAAACCGTTTGATGCAAGCCTCAAGGCAAGGTCGATGGCAACATTTTCAGCATAAGGACATTTCAATGCCTTGCATGAAAAATCAGAAAGCTGAGCTGGATTTCCTGAGAATTCATTTACCGGAACAGCTCCGGCACAGATTACATTGACTGTACCACGGCCTTCCATGGACTGTGTAATTTCCCTTACAGCGGCATTCAATCTTTCCTCGTAAGGTTTCATTGAAATGCTTCTGTCAATCAAAATGGTGATGTCTGCCACATCATTGTTGTTTGCGGCTCCTATGAGCTCAAAGTTCACAGGTTTCTTTCCTTCAGTGATGAAGAAGTTTGACTGCTCAAGACCAACAACGCTCTGGCGCCTTCTGTTCTCCACCCTGACTTCAACAGTAACCTCAGGAAAGTTGTCTGCAATTACGCGCTCAAACTGAACATGAAAGCCGCCCACAAGTTCAGTCATCTTTGACATTACATAGATTTCATTGGCCTTGTAGTCAGTGACAACAATATTTCCATTGCGGTCGCTGACGGCACTTGTGAGAAGACTGCGTCCCTTTCCAGTAACGGCATTTTCCACAACAGAACCATCAGTGGTATCGATTGAGTAGATTTTGTTCTTGTCTGTCACAAGAAGATGGGATCCCCATTTCTTAAGGCTTTCAGGACGTGCAAAAGTCTTGTCGTTTACAAAAACACCAATGTAGTTTCCGGCCCTGTCGAATTCATAGATTCCGCCAAGAACACTGTCAGCAACAAGTACCCTTGAATCAACAACGGCGATTCCAGTTGGAGACTTCAGCCCCTGAAAATCAGCAGTCCTTGAACCAAAATAAAGAAGTCCGTTTCCCTCGGCGTCAAAAACACTTACACGGTTGTTTCCAAACTCAGTCACGTAGATGTTCCCGTATTCATCTTCAGCAAGATACTGGGGACCTATAAGCTGGCCGATTTTTCTACCTTTTTCACCAACATACTTTATGAAAGTTCCCTTTGAATTGAGAATGGAAATTCTGTCGCCGGCACTTTCACTTACAGCCAGGTTTCCATTTTTCAAACGGATGATGTCCATAGGACGGTCAAAACCGTTGATAGGACCGCCGCTTTTCTGGACGACAACACCATTCACGTTGAAACGAAGAATATCATTGGTTCCGTAGGCGACAACCCAGACTGAACCATCTGGATTTGCAAGGGTTGATACCGGATGAGTATAAATAAGATCCTTTCCGTTGACATTCGGGAATGAACCTGATTCCGTAAATTTCTGGGTAAAGCCGTATTCACTTTCTGTAACGCGCCTGTTGCTTACGACCTCAACCCTGTTCTGCAAAAGGATTCCGCCGTAACCTGAATCAATGGCATAGTTCCACTGCTGCAGGGCCGCTCCCTCGATACCGGCACGATAATAAGCCTTTCCAAGCCAGTCAAGGATAAGTGTTTCACCAGGAAGATAGGAAAGGGCCTTTTCAAATTCCATGATGCTTTCGTTGAAGGCACCGCGATAATAGCTTTGAACACCACGCCTGAATTCCTCTTCCGCAAATCCGGAATTGGCAGACCTTCCAGAGTCGTCGCTCTCCCTTGCAGTATCACGAAGATTTACCTGGGAAAATGAAACTGAGGCAAGCAGTAACAATGTGGCAAATAATGAAACTGATTTTTTCATAAAACTAAAATCCCCTAAAGCTGTTCCGCATTTGCAAGTTCCGAAAGATGTTCCATTATTATGGGATTGGAACTGTCTTCCTTACGGGCACGCTCAAGATATTTTTTTGATTCAGAATAAAGGCCCATCCTGTAGTAGACCCAGCCAAGACTGTCGAGACATGCCGCGCTGTTTGGCAAAATATCCAGCGCTTTTTTACAGCAGCTTAAAGCCCTTGTAAGGTCATTGCCTTCACAGGCGAGTATGTACCCCATTCCGTTGAGGGCTGTCGGATTGGAACCGTCATAGCTGAGGGCTTTTTCATAGTACTCGCAGCTGAGACCGGTGTTCCCCTGCTGCTCCTGGATATCGGCCATGGCGGTGAATCGCTAAAGAGATAGTAAACAACATGCACTACAACAGCGATATCAAGAAGCTTGTTAAGCTCAAAATCGGAAAGTTTTTTTCGGCCGCTGAGACAATAGATAACTGCAAGAAGATAACGACACTGAAGAACCCTGTCCTGTTCTTTTTCCGAGAGTTCTTTTTTTTCATTGGAAGAAGTTACAACCTGCTCAAGATACAGAAGTGCATCGTCATAGCGCTTCATCTTTGAATAGCAGAGACCAAGAAAATATGCCAGGTCATCAGGGTCCGCCCCGCAACCTTCCGGCAAAGAAATGAAATATGCAAGGGCTCCTGAATAGTCCCCGCTGTTATAAAGGTAAATTCCTTCTTTTAGAATACTTTCTGCCATATTATTCCCACCCTGAAATATGGTAAATCCGCGGAACATTCTGGTTCCGTAGTCTTTCTATAGAATAAAACTATTTTCAAATCCCCTCAAGTCCACGTAGGCAGCTTCCGCATATACGGAACTGACAGAAACGTAACCGCTTTCAGTAGCCTTGAAATCGGCGATGTCATCCCCATAACTGAAAACCTGAAGTCCTCCGACACACTTGGAAGTCATCGATCCATCTGTTTTCTTTTCTATTTCAATTTTGTCAAAGTATCGTCGTACACAAGGATTTGTAAGCCTGACGCCCTTGTATTTTTCAAGGCATGGAGTATTGACGTTCACAAAACGCTCGTAGACATAACGGTCTCCGACCTTTTTTCTCTCTCCGCATAGCTCAATAAGCTTTTCAAGATTCCTGCAGGCAAAATCAGCGACAGAATCAAAGTAAAGGTCATTTCCATGGTCTTCAGGATCGCGGAATGAGTTGCAGTCAACACTCAGAGCAATTCCGGGAATTCCAGAAAGGCTTGCATGTCTTGCAGCGCCGCAGGTACCTGAATAAATAATGTCTGTACCAACATTCGGTCCGTCATTAATGCCGGAAACAACTACGTCTACATCCGGAATATGTGAACCGGCAATTCCGCAAAGGGCACAGTCTACAGGAGATCCTGCCAGAGAAAAAGCTGCTACGGAAGGAAGGTTTTCAGAATCAACCTTCACTATTTCAATGGGTCTTGCAACAGTCATTGAGCAGGAAGCTGCGGACTTGTTTGTGCTGGGCGCAACTATGTAGACTTCATGGTCTTTGCTGAACCTTCTGGCCAGGGCAGCGATTCCAGGGGCATTTATTCCGTCATCATTAGCAAGAAGAACTCTCATAGCAGGTGCACTCCCTTTGCAGGCTCAACCTCATAGCAGTGTGCCTCAAAACCGAAAATCCGCTCATATTCCTCAAGCTTTTCCTTGTATTTTGCAACATCCTCTTCCCTGAGGATTGAATAGATTCCGCGTCCAAATCCCTTGCCGGTAATGCGTCCGCAGTTTACAGGAGTCCTAAGATCATCCGGTTTCTCATCAAGGCTGCGGATTCTTTTGATTATCCAGTCGATTTCAGGACATGAAATTTCATAGTCCTTCATATTGTCGTGGCTTCTGTTCACTGCACGGGCAAAGCAGGCAAAATCGTTTTTCTGAAGTCCCCCAATGCAATCAAGGACACATTTATGCTCCTTCATTATGCAGTTGAGGCGTCTTTTCGTATCTTCGTTCACAACGCCGAGAACTTCGTTTATTTCAGTCTGGCTTTCCTCATACTGCCATCCACCATAAACATTTGACCTGATGTTCTTCAGTTCACCAAGAAGGAGAACATTTTCAGGCTGCATGAGGCTGTCTTCGTTCCATGTAACGATTCTTGGAACACTGGCGTCCGTAAGGATAACTTTCCTGTCCTTCATCTTGAAAGGAATCACATCCCATGATTTTTCAGAATAATCCGTGAGAACAAGGCTGTCCTCCTTGGAAAACAAAGCCGCATAGGTGTCAGCCATATGGTTGTCAGTTCCGTAGTAATTTCGGTTAGCCCTGTCCAGAACCTTGAGCATCTGATC
>CALELJ010000023.1 GCA_937902445.1 uncultured Treponema sp.
GGGACCGGATTGAGGCTGACGAGTATACATGGTGGAAGGACAGGATCAAGACAAGCGCACAGTACTATGACGCATTCCGCATTGACCATATCCTTGGCTTTTTCAGAATCTGGGCGGCTGCGGAAACGGAAACCACGGCATACCTTGGACACACGATTCCATATGCCGACTTCACAAGAAAGACACTCAACGAGCTTGGCTTTGACGATGACAGGATAAAGTGGATTTCAGAGCCCCACATTCCAACCGGAACCATCGAAAGCATCACATGGAACCACGATGAGGCAACGGCAATCCTTGAAAAAATCTGTGATCGCGTAAAGACCGAGGAACTGTGGACATTCAAAAAGGAACTCACAGGCGACAGGAAAATCTACGCAACGCATTTCTCGGACGATGAGGGAAAAGACAACGCCATAAAAAATGCCCTTGCTGAAAAGTGGAGGGACCGTTCCCTCATCCAGATCAAAAAGGATCGTTTCATCAAGGTATATGCTTTTGAAAATTCAACTTCCTGGAAAACACTTTCATGGGAAGAGCAGGAAAAACTGAAGAAACTCTTTGCAGAAATCGATGAAAAGGAAAACAAAATATGGGGCAAGCAGGCAACATCGACTTTGTCTGCCATCGTTCACGCCAGCGACATGATTCCTTGTGCGGAAGACCTTGGCGTGAACCTTGCGGTGATGCCTGAAGTCCTTAAAAAAACTGGACATCCTTTCGCTTAAGGTAATCAGATGGACGCGCGAATGGGAAAAGCCTGGCCAGCCTTACATTGCTTTTGAAGACTACCCTGAGCTGAGCGTCGCCACCACATCCGTTCATGACAGCACAACATTGCGCCAATGGTGGAATCAGGAAAAGGACAGCGTCTGGGCTTTCCTCAACTCGATAAAGGAAGAAAAAAAGCCGGACGGAAATTCCGCCTTTACTCCTGAGATTGCCGAGTACGTCCACAGGGAACTCGCTAAATGCAAGAGCGCACTTCTCATCAATCCTCTCCAGGACTATCTTTTCCTTGAACATTGTTTCTTCCTGGAAAACGAAAATGACGAGCGCATCAACATCCCTGGCAGCGTGAACACATTCAACTGGACTTACAGAATTCCAGTTACGATAAAGGAAATCGCGGAAAACAAAAGTCTCTTGAACAAAATAAACATGATCGTAAAGGAACATGACGGAGAACAGGAGGAATAGATGAAAATTTCACTGAACGAATTTCACATAAACAAGAACATAAGAAACAGATGCCATTTTGAAGAAACTCTTTTTGCCTCGACAGGAAATGCAATCTTCACGAATTTTGCCGCAGTCCAGAGATTCCAGGTGAAGCTCAATGAGGTGTTTGAAGAAAGAGGCCAGAACGAGCTTAAAGTTTCAGCCGGAAACATCAACGCCATGGGTCTCATCGATGAGATTTTCCATCATGTATGCCTGCTGTTCCGCAGAGACAAGGCACCTGATGCTTTCAAGAACATTCTTGCTGACCTGGACAGAACTTTCGGCGCCCAGGAAATGGACAGACTGCTTCTTGAGTTCATGGACGAATTTCCACCTGTAGAAGTCTACCAGGGAAAAATTTCAGCGGAACAGTTTCTTGACCGCAACTGCTGGGATGAAGGCGTAAAGCGTGAAAGAAGCAACCGTGAGCAGGTTCTTGAGGAAATAATTCTTCTTCACCTTGCGAACGAAAACCCGGCATTCCATCCGTTTGCGATTCTCTTTGACGATGAGAAACTCAAGAAGAATCCAAACTACATAAAGACATGGATCCAGATAAAGGCATTTTTCGAGACACAGCCGGTGTTTGGTCCAAAAAACAATACCCTCATAAACATGCTCAAGGAACCGGTCATTGCTTCCCCAACATCTCTCAAGGGACAGCTTGACTACATCCGCACCTACTGGACTTCAGTTCTTGGAGCATGGATACTCCGTCTTCTTGAAGGAATCGACACGATCACTGAAGAAGAAAAGGCCGCATGGCATCCGACAAACGGCGGCGAAGTTTCAATGGATGCCTACAGTTTTGACGACAACGAGCTGATGAAGGAATACGAAAGATTCAGTCCGGACCGCGAATGGATGCCTAAGGTAATCCTCATGGCAAAAACCGTTCTTGTATGGCTTTATCAGCTTTCAAAAAAATATGACAGGGACATTTCACGTCTTGACCAGATTCCGGATGAGGAACTTGATGCACTCCGCGACGCAGGCTTCACAGGATTGTGGCTCATCGGTCTTTGGGAACGTTCAAACGCATCTAAGAGAATCAAGCAGATAAACGGAAATCCGGAAGCTGCTTCTTCCGCTTATTCACTTTTGAACTATGAAATCGCAGGAAACCTTGGCGGATGGCCGGCACTGGAAAACCTTCGCTGGCGTTGCTGGCAGAGGGGAATACGTCTTGCTTCCGACATGGTTCCAAACCACACAGGTATGGACGGCGACTGGGTAACGGAACACCCTGATTACTTCATCACGACAAAAGACTGTCCAAGCCCAAGCTATACTTTCAACGGCGAAAATCTTAGCCACGATGGACGCGTAAGCATCTATCTTGAAGACCACTACTACAGCAAGAATGACTGCGCGGTCTGTTTCAAGCGCGTGGACAATCAGACGGGAGACGTGACATACATCTACCACGGCAACGACGGAACAGGCATGCCATGGAACGACACGGCACAGATCGACTACCTGAACCCGGTTGCCCGTGAAGCCGTAATGCAGCAGATTTTAAACGTTGCAAGAAACTTCCCTATCATCCGCTTTGATGCCGCAATGGTTCTTGCAAAGAAACATATCAGACGCCTCTGGTACCCACAGCCAGGACACGGTGGAGACATTTACAGCCGCAGTCGCTATGCACTTTCAAGCGAGGAATTTGAAAACCGAATTCCAAATGAATTCTGGCGCGAAGTCGTTGACCGCTGTGCCCAGGAAATACCAGATACACTTTTGCTTGCAGAAGCTTTCTGGATGATGGAAGGATACTTCACTCGTACTCTTGGCATGCACCGCGTATACAACTCAGCCTTCATGAACATGCTTAAAAAAGAAGAAAACCAGAAGTACCGCGACACCGTTAAAAATACAATCAAGTTTGATCCGCAGATCCTCAAGCGCTACGTCAACTTCATGAACAATCCGGATGAAGAAACAGCAGTCGCCCAGTTTGGACGCGGAGACAAATATTTTGGTGTCTGTACTTTGATGATCACAATGCCAGGTCTCCCTATGTTCGGCCATGGACAGCTTGAAGGCTATGAAGAAAAATACGGAATGGAATATACCCGCGCATACAGGGATGAACAGGTTGACGAAGGACTGATGAACGGCCACCGTCATCTGATTTTCCCTATCATGCACAAGCGCTATCTTTTTGCCCAGGTAGAAAATTTCCTCTTCTACGACGTATGGAACAACGGAAGTGTAAATGAAAATGTTTTCGCCTACTCCAATTTTGTCGGCGATGAAGGAACTGTTGTTTTCTACAATAACAAATATGACAGTGCCCAGGGATGGATAAAGCAGTCATGTGAATACGCAGTAAAAATCGGCAGTGGCGACGATGATAAAAAAATGGTGACAAGAAGTCTTGGAGAAGGTCTTGGCCTCACCTATGGCTGGAACCATTATGTCGTACTTCACGAACAGAGATCGGGTCTTTGGTTTATCCGCAAGGCAGACGACATCATCAACAACGGAATGTTCGTCATGCTCAAGGGATTTGAGGCCCAGGTATTTACAGACGTACGCCAGGTTGTGGACACGGAAGAAGGAAAATATGCAAAACTCTGTGAGCTTCTTAATGGAGCCGGAACTGAGGACATCGAAATTGCATGGCAGGAGTACCGCTACAAGGAACTTTATGCAGAACTGGAAAAATTCATGACTCCTGAATTCCTGGATGACATTCATCTTTTGTTCACACCAAAGGCAAAACTTGAGAAGAGCACAAAAAAGCCTGCCCTTAAAAGCATACTTGCAGCAGTCAAGGAAAATGCCCTTTCATACTATGAGATGGAATCTAAATTTGCACTTGATTCCGAGGCAGAAAAGAAGGCCGTTGAGACGACAGAGAAAAAGACTGCAGTAAAAAAATCTGTATCAAGGAAAGCTGCCCGTGCAAACGCAAAGTCTACTGAAGCAACTCCGGAAGAAAAATTCTCTTCATTCACAAAGCAGATTGAATATCTCTACAAGATTTTTGAATCTGCACAGAAATCAAGCCTTAAGAAAAATGCAGTGAAGGCAACGCTGGATGCAGAAATCTACCAGGGATTTGAAGAGAACAAATTGAGCGCGGATATTCTTGTCTGTTTCGCAGCAGTATCTTCCGCAGGTTCCGACAACCTGATGAAGTGGGGCTTCAACAGAAAACTTTCTGACCTTCTTGGAAAGACTGATTTTGCAGAAAGGGAATTTGGAGCTCCAGTCAAGGAAATGAGGAACATATTTGCACGTATCTTCATCTGCTCAAAGATCAGCAAGTTCAATTTCTGCACATCGGAATTTGTCAAATCGACATATGAAGTCGCAAAACTTCTTGTGAAGGACGAACACGCATTCCTGCTTTCCGGCGCACACAGTTACGACGGAACCATCTGGTTCAACAAGGAAAGGATGGACAGCACTTTGTGGTATGCCCTCACATCAAACGCAATGCTTACTTCAAGAACACTGCGCGATCAGATCTACAGCCTCTTCAGGACTCTGTCCGCTGCAAAGGAAAAGGCAGAATACAAATGCCAGAACTTTACAAACGCTCTTATGCCTGAAGAAAAGAAAACTACAGCCAAGAAAACGGCAGCAGTAAAGAAAACTGCGGTTGTGAAGAAAACTGAAACAGTAAAGAAGACTGAAGCTGCAAAGAAAACTGAAGCTGCAAAGAAAACTGAAGCTGCAAAGAAAACTGAAACAGTAAAGAAAACTGAAGCTGTAAAAAAGACTTCTGCCGCAAAGAAATCGACGGCCGTTAAAAAAACTGCCGACGAGAAGAAGACCGCAATACCAAAGAAAACGACAGCTACAAAAAAGCCGGCTGCAGAAAAGAAAACTTCCACAGTGAAGAAGACTGCTACAGCAAAAAAAGCTGCCGCCTCAAAAAAGGAAACTGCGGAAAAGAAAACTTCGGCTGTGAAGAAAACAGCAGCAGCAAAAAAACCGACGGCCGTTAAAAAAACTGCCGACAAAAAGAAGACTGCTACAGCAAAGAAAACAAAGAAGTAAAAGCAAAAGGGGCTGTGCCACAATTTGGTACAGCCCCTTTTCATTTTTCATGAAGGTCTAGAACATTCTCCGCAGGTTCAGTGAATTCAAAATAGAAATCAAAGAATCAATTCCATCTGGAGAAAGAACGCTTCTGTCCAGAGAAACAGGATTGAATGCCGAAGCGACATTTTCGCCTTTTTCCGGACACTCGCCAAGATTATGTCTGAGGAACTGTTCATCGATGGAAGGTGCATCACGGGCCACAAGAACCACGGCACCGTCACCGTCATTTGTGACGTCACTGCGCTTACATGCTGCGGCGTAGGCTGCCGACGTATCATGGTCAGCATAGACCTTGTATTTCATATACAGTTCCTTGCAGGCATTGTCCATATCATCTTCCGAAACCTGTGCCGGGAAAACGAAACTTCTCATCATGAGTGAGTTTGCCTTGAATACCTGTTCAAGACGCTCGATATTTGAAGGACTTGCAGGATCAGCAGCAAGCCTTTCATTTACAGGAAGAAGGCTGTCAGTAACCATGCAGTTGCCCTTGGCATCGAGGCAAAGGTTTGTTGAAGACGGAACAATAAATCCGTTTACAGGAAGCGCAAAACGCCATCCATAAAGCCCCGAAATGAGGTTTCCGTAGTTGCCGGCAGAAAAAGCATAGTAAATGTCACCGCTTACTGTTTTCTTCAGTCTTGAAAAAGCATAGGTGTAGAAAAAAGCCTGTGGAAGAAGACGACCGATATTGGCTGTATTTGCAACAGTCAGATGGTATTTTTCAACCAGTTCCCGGCTGGCAAAAATTTTACGTACCAGATTGCGGCAGTCCTCAATGGTTCCGTCGACTTCGACCGGAAAAAGATTGCCTCCGTTCCAGACAAAATCGCTTTCATCCATTCCGCGAAGGCTTCCCTTTGGACAAAGAAGAACAGACTTAAGAAGTTTCTTGTCCTTCATCGCCTTGGCCATGCAGGCACCAAGTTCACCAGTGGTCGCATCAAGAAGAATCGCCTTTTCACCATCAAGCTGAAGGATTGTCTCAAGGGTTGCCGTAAGATAGGAAACTCCATAATCCTTGAAAGTACCGGTGGCACCATTGTAAAGCTCAAGAAGGAAAAGATTGTCATCAAGCTGCCTGAATTCAGGATCCTTCTTGAAAGCCCTTGTTGCAATTGTTTCACAAATGATAGGGCTGAACTCATCATTGATCATCGCCGAAGTCAAGGAACCTGCAAGAGAAGAAAATGATGTGTTTTCATCTGCGTATAAAATCCAGCGGCGAAGATCAACTGAATCTTCCGGTACATACAAACCGCCGTCAGAAGGCATACAGTCAAGAACAGCCTTCTTGAATCCCGCCATATTTCCAGAATCGCGGGTGCTGTAAAATTTCATTGGATAATCCCCTCTTTAAAATATCGCCATTATTTCTTGTGGCGACGGTCAAGCTCATTGTAGACGTCCTGCCATGTAACACCTTCCTTGTACATGAGAACGCTTACAAAATAAAGAAGATCGGCTGCTTCCCAGATTACTTCATCCTTGCCTTCTGCCTCACAGATTTCTTCCGCCTCTTCCTCAACCTTTTCACGAACACGCTTGTCATTGAGGGTTGCAGTATAGCTGCCCGGACGTGGATTTGCAAAACGCTCTGAAATAGTTCCGTAGAGACGCTCCATTGAACTTTTTTCATCTGGTTCTGCGCCAAAGCAGGTGAAGCTGCCTGTATGGCATGCACCACCATGAGGAATGACTGTAGCAAGAATAGTATCCCTGTCGCAGTCCACGCGCATTTTCACAACTTCAAGGAAGTGACCGCTTGTCTCTCCCTTTGTCCACAAAACATTTCTTGTACGGCTGAAGAATGTAAGCTTGCCTGTATCAAAAGTCTTTGCAACTGCTTCCTTGTTTGAATAGCCCATCATCAAAACTTCGCCATTGACGCTCTGTGCGATAACAGGAATCATCCCATTTGTTTTTTCCCAGTCAAGGCATGCCATGAAACTGTCCTTAAGGGAAACAGCACCTGTATAGAGGGCCATTCCAAGCTGAACGTCACATCCAAGCTTTTCAAGTTCCGCGATCTGCTCAAGAGAATTTACGCCACCTGCTGCAACAACGCGGCATTTTACAGCCTCACGAAGCTGGCGGCACATGTTCATGTCAGTACCCTGCATGCAGCCTTCCTTTTCAACGCATGTGAAAAGAAGTTCAGAAGCGTATTTTTCTGCTTCCTTTGCACCTTCGATGAGGGAGATATTTGCAGTCTCTGTCCATCCCTTGAGGGCGATTTTTCCGTTTATGGCATCAACAGAAATGATGACGCGCTGTTTTCCGATGGCGGCAACAAGTTCCTCAAGAAATGCTGTGTTCAGGATAGGATCACTGTCAGCCTTGCGGTCTGCATTCCATGCTGCTGATCCAACAATAACTTTTTCAGCTCCAAGGGAAATGAGTTCCTTTGCTTTTTTTACGTCACGGATTCCGCCGCCTACGCGAACGTTTCCCTTTCTCAAAAGTGACTTCAAGAGTTCAGTATTAGGTGTATTGCCCTTTGCATCCGTATTGCGCAAAGCCTGGTCAAGGTCGATGATTGCAACTTCTCCGTACTTATTGAAGTCTGCGATCAAAGCATCAGCATCATCACGCTGGAGAACAAGATCCTTGCCATTTTTCAACTGGACAACATGTCCGTCTTTCATATCAATAGAAGCTATTACCATAGTGACCATTTTATAAAAAATCGCACTAAAACACAACAAAAACGCAGGGCCTCTCAAGTTCCGGCTGTACCCTCATTTAAATGTTTTCAATTTGCCATTTTCCTACTATAATAGTGGCATCATGTTAAAAAAGTTGGGACATTTCATCAGAGGGAGATTTTCTTCTTCCGGATATCTGCTTGGCTACATTGGCCGGGTTTTCAAGACATCCTTCTTCTTTCTGACACATGAAAAATCAGCACGAAAAATTCTCATAATGCAGCTTCTGTTTACTTTCATAGAAGCCCTTCCCCTCATCGCCATGCTCTCAACTGCACTTGGATCTGCGATCTACCTTATCGGCTACCAGTTCCTTCTTTCCTTTGGACGGGAAAGCCTCATATACAAAGTTCTCGTAATGACCATAGTTCAGGAGATAGGACCTCTTCTTGTCGCCTTTGTTGTCACCGCGCGCTCTGCAACGGCCATAGCAACGGAAATCGGAGGCATGGTCATTTCCCATCAGATTGAAAGCTACATTTCATTCGGAATCGATCCCATCAGCTACCTTGTCGCTCCACGATTCCTTGGCGTAACGGCATCCGTTTTTTTTCTGAACCTTTATTTCTGCCTCTGCGGAACTTTCGGACCTTTCCTTGCTTCCCTCATATTCAATCCCGTCCAGGCATCGGACTATCTTTCCGGAATTTTCAGAAGCTTTGACCTTATGTCCATCTGGGTTTCCATCGTTAAAAGCATTGTCTTTGGAATGATTGTTTCCATCGCATCCACATATTTCGGGTTCAATGTTGAACGAGCATCTACGGAAGTTCCGGTTGCAGGAATCGCATCGGTAACAAAGTCCTTCATGTTCATCATTATTGCAGACGTATTGATCATCATCATGGTGGCCCTGAGGTAGCAGAACAAATGTCACTTTTTTCCGTTGAAAACATTACATGCTACTCCCGGAACATGACACCACTGCTGAAGGGCGTTTCCTTTGACATTGAAAAAGGTTCCGTGATCCAGCTGGACGGAAAATCAGGAAGTGGAAAAACAACACTGATGAAGATTACCGCGGGAATTGTCGTCCCAACATCGGGGACCGTGTTTTTTGAAGGTACCGACATCCACAGTATGAACGACAGACAGAACAAAGCTTTCAGAAAAAGGATGGCATTCATTTTTCAGGATTCCGCACTGTGGGCAAACCAGAATATTTTCCAGAACCTTTCACTTCCGTTGCAGATCCATTATCCGGACATGCCGCTGCAGGACAGAATTCATGAAGTGAAAAACATCTGCCATCTGGTAAATTACGAACGTTCCCTGGAGCTAAGGCCCGCCGACCTTTCCATGGGAGAACAGAAAAAAGTAGCTTTTGCCAGAGCCCTGATATTGAGACCCGAGATCCTGTTTCTTGATGAAGTCACGGAATCTCTTGATGTCAAGGCAGTCGCAAACGTCCTTGAAATTCTACACAATTTTGTGGAAGCCGGAAACACAATGGTTTTCATCAGCCACAGTCCAGGCTTTGTAAAGGAATTTCCTGCAAGAAAAATAGTTATGAAAGAGGGATTCATAAATGAAATTCAAGATTAAGCATGCCGATCAGATTGTCGGATTGTTTTCACTCATAGCCATCGTTGGGCTCATCGCGCTGATTTTTTCCATCGGCGTATCCCAGAAATGGTTTGAAAAAAAATACAGCTACTACAGCATCTTTGAAAATTCCAGCGGGCTTGCCGTCGGAAAGGAACTGACCTACAAAGGTTTTTCCATTGGAAAAGTAAAATCCATTTCCCTCGAAGGATCCATGGTGCGCGTAAACTACTACATCCTTGCCGAATACGCAGAATACGTTCGTCAGTATTCACTTGTTGAATTCGCATCGAGTCCATTTGGTTCATCCTTTGTCTTCCACCCTGGCGAAGGCACGGAACTCATAGAAAGCGGCAGTGAAATCTACAGAACAGATTCGGAACAGGGACTGGACTATATTGCAAAAGGCAACATCTACATAGAAGGAAGTTCAGACTCAATCGCCCTCATACTGAACAAAGTGACTTCCCTCGTAGACAACGTGAACTTTCTCATTTTCCAGCTGAACGAAGCATTCACGGGTACAGACAAGACGGAACTGGGACGGTTCTTTAAAAACCTGGACAACGTGATTGCGGATGCAGACGGAATTCTTTCCGGCACAGGCGGAACTGAAATAAACAAAATTCTTGCGAACATCTCAGACATACTCGCGGAAATCAACACCGAAGGAATAGCATCGGTTCTTGGCCCGGAGCTTTCAAAAAACATCGAGGCCATCATGGGCAATCTTGAGTCGGTTTCAAGCAGTGCGGCACATCTCATGGGCAATGCGGATCCTCAGGTAAACGAGCTTCTGACCCAGCTGAACCAGGCACTTGTCCAGGTAAGGGACATCCTCAGCGGAGTAAAGAACATTGGATTCATCAACAAGCGCATTGAGGAACGTTCCACTTCAAACACCACAACGATCCAGCTTAGAAACACGGAGTTCTGACGATGAAAAAAAACAGCCTGAAAACTTTTACAACACTCCTTATTTTGTTGTCGCTTGCGTCATCTTCCTTTGGAGCAAAACCAAAAAAGCCCATGAAGGTTTCTGCCATCGCGGAAAATGCTTCCGGCATCTACGAGCTTGCCAATTCCGAGATTGCATCGGCCCATTACCTGCAGGCGGAAGAACACCTTGACGAGGCGGCAAAGCTTTCCTTTTCCGTGGACAACATCGACCTCCTCTGCAAAATCTCCCTTTCACGCGCCGTCATCAAATACTACACGAATTCATCTCCTCAGGAATACCTTGCCAAGGCAAAAAAATATGCGTCCAGATCTTCAGACAGCGCTTTTCTCCTTGCTGTCTGCCGCCTCTACGAAATGGATCTTGTAAGTTCAACAGTGGACATGAATTCCCTTGCTGAACTTGAAAAGCAGTTCCTGAAGCAGCCCTACTATCTTTCATATCTCTACAGGATCAAGGGCAACTATCTTGCAAAAAATTCGGAGTACAAAAAAGCTGAACTTGCATACCTTAAGGCGGCAGAAATCCATGCAGGCGAAGCCCTCATCACAGAAATAGGCCTGGACTGGTATTCGATTGCCAGAATGAGAAGCGTTGACGGAAACAGAAAAGGAGCACTGGAGGCTATAGAAAACGCCTTGAAGTATGACCGGGATGCGGAAAACACCTCCGCCATAGCAAGCGACTATTTTGCAAGGGCAATGATCCTGGTAAAAGGGAATCCTGACAGAGAAGAAATAAGATCAGCCATCGACGATGCCGACTGGGCAAGAGAAATTTTCACTTCAGGCGGATATGATGCCATGGCTGAAAAATGCCGTCTTTTCATTGAGGAACATTCCGCCTCAAAGTAGTCTATTGACCTTATGGCATCAAATTCGTTAACCTACTGATATCAATGGTTAACGAAAAAGCCTCAACAAAATCCAGAATACTCGAAATTCTAAGAAACAGCAGCAATCCTGTAACAGGCGACACCATAGCAGGTGAGACCGGTGTATCACGAGTCGCCGTCTGGAAGGCCGTTCAGTCACTGCAGAATTCAGGCTATGACATACAGTCCAACAGAAACGGATATATTCTCTCAAGGGATCTTGAAGACAGTCTTTTCCCATGGGAATTCGGCAAAGGGGAATCCTGCTTTTCTCATTTTACGGAAACTGATTCAACCATGATTCAGGGACGCATTGCCGCGGAAGGATGTCAAAAGGGTGAGCTTAAAGTAATCACCGCAGACAGCCAGACAATGGGACAGGGACATGCGGACCATAAATGGACAACAACAAAAGGCTCTATTGCATGCACCATGGTTTCAAAGGAAAATGTTCCGCTTTATGAAAGCCACAGATTCGTCATGGCATGTCAGATAGCCACGGCCAGAACATTGGAAAAACACAGCGGAAGGAAAATTTCTCTCAGATGGCCCAATGACATATGGACAGACAAAGGAAAGGCCGGCGGAATCCTTGATGACCTGAGTGCAACAGGTTCCTTCACAAACTGGATAAATCTTGGCCTTGGAATAAACCTTTCTTCAAAACCAAAACTCAAGGGAACAGACTGCATCTTTGGTTCAGATACTAAAGTACTCAGAAAGGAAATTCTAAAAGAGATTGTCGATGAACTGAAAAACGAAATCTCACTGGCAAAGGAAAACAGCAGCACCCTTGAAAAGCAGTGGAACCTTTACTGCCCCGACATCGGGAAAAAGTTCCGGGTGAAAGATTCGGAAAAATCCATTGACTTCAAGGGCATCAACGCCTATGGCTTTGCAATTACGGAATGCAGGGGAGAAGAAAAACTCTACCCGCCCTGCTCCATAAATTTATTAAAAACGGAGTACTAAAATGAACGGTAAATTCAAACGACTTGTATTGAGCGCACTTTTTGCGGCTTTGACTGCGGCAGGATGTTTCATCATCATACCTCTTCCCGGTGGAATTCCAATTGTCATCCAGGACATGATGGCCATGCTGTCCGGTCTTGTTCTTGGGCCTCTTTACGGAACCATTTCAGTGGCCGTATTCCTCATCCTCGGTGCCATTGGACTTCCTGTCTTTTCCGGAAAAGCCGGTCTTCACGTTCTTACATCCGGCCCGTCATGCGGTTTCCTTGTGGGATACATGGTCGGCGCATTTGTCGGAGGAATGATTCTTTCCATTCTTCTTAAGCGCGATAAAGAATATTCAAATTCAAGGCAGTACATCTCAATTTCCATCGCAGCCCTTGCCGCAACAGTGACCGTATTCCTTCTGGGAATTCTTGGCTTCATGCATGTGACCGGCAAATCCTTCACGGAATCAATACCGTTCATCGTTCTTCCATTCATTCCCGGAAACACAATCAAACTTGTGCTGATGGTATTTCTGGCAAAAAAACTCCGCCGCACCGTAATGCTTGGCTAATCTATGAAAGCGATCGAAGTACAGAACGTAACGAAAATATTCCCGGATAAAACCAAGGCATTGGAAGACATTTCCTTTTCCATCGAGGAAGGAAAATTCGCCGTCATTGCAGGTTCCAATGGTTCCGGGAAAAGCGTGCTCATGAGCCTCATTGCAAAACTCGATGAGCCTACAAAAGGAAAGATCATTACAAAAAGTCATGCAGGACTTGTCTTTCAGGATGCCGATGCCCAGATACTTGGTGAAACAGTCGAGGAAGATGTTGCTTTCGGAGCAAAAAACTGCGGCCTCAAAAAAAATGAGGTTACCCAGAGAATCGACTCATCGCTGAAAGCAACGGGACTCATGTACAAAAAATCTTCTCCGTCACGTACCCTTTCAGGCGGAGAAAAAAGAAGACTTGCAGTTGCCGGAATTCTTGCAATGAACAGGGACATCTTCATTTTTGACGAACCCTACGCAAACCTTGACTGGCCCGGTGTAAAGCATGTCAACGAAATTCTTGTCCAGCTGAAAAGCGAAAAAAAGACAATAATCGTTCTCACCCATGAGCTTGAAAAAGTTCTTTCCCTTGCGGACACTTTCATCGTCCTTGATAAAGGCAGAATCCGTTTCGACGGAACTGTTGAAGACGGCCTTAAGGAAAACCTTGAGCAGTGGAGCATCAGAAATCCACTTACCGGCGGAATGAAAAAAGAGGATCTTGTATGGCTGTAGAAATGTTCTGCTACAGAAACAGAAATTCAGTTCTCTCAAGAATTCCTGCCCTCGCAAAACTCATCTTCATATTTATCCTCTGCATCAGCGTGTTCATGGACTGCAGCTGGGAAAAACTGAAGCTTGGCATCTGCTTTTTTTTAACGGTCATTCTTTTCATTCTTGGCAAATGCAATTTCAAAACCGTCACCGCAATGAAATACGTGCTTACCATCGGAACCCTGATCCTGCTTCTAAGGTCCTTCACATACACACCGGAAGCATCCATAAACGTGGAAGGTTTCTGGTCCGGTGTTGAATACACAGTGCGGCTTTTCATAACGGCTCTTGCATGCCAGATAATTTTTGAAACGACTTCACCGATGCAGATTCAGGGAGCACTTGAGTCAGTGGAAAACACGGTGGCAAAAATAGTTCCGCCTGTAAAAAAAATCCACGCAGCACTGTTGATCTCGCTTGCCATAAATTTCATGCCCATGGTTTTTGAGACATGGAACAAAATACAAAGGGCCTCCCTTGCAAGAAGCCGCAAAACCCGGAACCCTTTCATCGCCATAAGAAATTCAATGGCACAGTTTGAAGCTCTTTTTTCCTGCCTTCTTTTTAAGGCGGAGATAAAACGCAGGGCAATATTGAACAGAGGAAACTATGATTGAAGAACTGAAGAAAAAAATAATCGGACAGAATTACAGCATCACACGTGAAGAAGCACTGGCACTTTTTAACCAGCCCTTGGAGGAACTTGCAAAGGCTGCAAACGAAATCCGTATTGCATGTGCTCCAAAAACAACAAGCGTATGTTCCATCATCAGTGCAAAACAGGGAAAGTGCAGCGAAAACTGCAAGTACTGTGCACAAAGCGCCCACTGGGAAACAGGATGTTCCTGTCATGGAATGATAACACCGGAAGCTGCAGTTCCACAGTGCAGAAAGGCAATCGAAAACAGGGTCTCAAGACTTTCACTTGTAACAAGCGGACGTGGACTGAAAGGAAGTGAATTCAACCAGGCATTGGAATGCTTCAGGGAAATAAAAAAAGCAACGGAAGGCAAACTTCTTCTTTGCGCATCTCACGGAATACTTACCTACGGCCAGATGGTTCAGCTTAAGGAAGCAGGAGTCGTAAGATACCACCACAACATTGAAACCAGCAGAAACCACTATGCTAAAATCTGTACGACCCATACTTTTGAAGAAAGAATCGAAACAATAAAAAATGCAAAGAAGGCAGGCCTTGAAATATGCTGCGGCGGAATCATAGGCATGGGAGAAACACTGGAAGACCGCATTGATTTTGCAATGACCATCAGGGATCTTGATGTTCAGTCTGTTCCGGTAAACATCCTGAATCCAATTCCAGGAACTCCACTTGAAAATATCGAAAAGATTTCAAAGGAAGAGGCGCTGAAAACCATCGCAGTATTCCGCTTCATAATGCCGTCACAGTTCATCCGTTGTGCAGCCGGAAGAAAAGCACTTGGCAAAAACGGACGCGATGCATTTTTAAGCGGAGCCAACGCACTCATCAGCGGTGACTTTCTTACAGTCGAAGGAAGCACAAACATGGAAGACATTGAAATGCTTGAAGAACTTGGACTTGGGATAGAAGAGTTCTAACTGGAAACATCCAACCGCAAAAATGGCAAACGCATTCATAATAAACGGACTTAGGACTTTCATAGGCCTGAAGAACAAGGCATACAAAAACATTCCGGCAGAAGATCTTGCGGCAGAAGTTTTAAAGGCATTGAACCATAAAAACATCGCACAGGAAATAGCACCAGAAATGGTAATAGCCGGAAACTGCACAAGCGGAGGCGGAAACCTTGCACGGCTTGCACTTCTCAAGGCAGGACTTGGTGACTACATTCCGGGAATCACAATCGATGCCCAATGTACCTCAGGACTTGAAAGCATAATCGCAGGCTATGCAAGAATCAAGTCAGGAATCAACTCGGTTGTAATCTGCGGAGGTGCTGAAAGCGCTTCGACCCGCTGCATCCGTTCCTACAATTCAAACCATCCAAACTTTGATCCAGGCAAAGCTGACAACTCCTATGTTTCGGCCCAGTTCATTCCGGAAACTTTCTGTGAAAATTCCATGATTATCAGCGCAGACGAAACCTGCAGAAAACATGGATTTACTACAGAAGATCTAATTGCGCCCGCTATTGAAAGCCATAAGAAGGCCGTGGAATCCAGGGAAATAATCAAATCACTTGCGCTTCCGGTTTTTGGACTGGAGAAAGACGAGGGCATCCGAAATTCAATTTCCTCAAAATTAATTGAAAGACTTCCACCGGTCATTGAAGGCGGAATAACCAACGCCGCCACCAGCTGCCTTTTCAATGACGGAGCGGCATTCATTACGATCGCGGATGAAACCGCTGCAAAAAAAATCAGCGGGACTCTCTTCAAAATCTGCGATGGGATTACAGTCGGAAGCTCACGATTTCTTAGTCCTGAAAGCATGATTATTGCTATCGAAAAACTCATCGAAAAATCAGGAATCGATGAATCCAAAATCGACAGAATCGATTACAACCAGGCCTTTGCCTGCCTTGACCTTCTTTACAAAAAAAGATTTTCAAAACCTTCCAATGATTTTGGAGGCGCCCTTGCCTACGGACATCCCTACGGAGCATCCGGCGCCATAGTTCTTCTTCATCTGATGAAGGCCCTTGAACATTTTGACGAACGCTACGGAATTGCTGCCGTACCAGCCGCAGGAGGGATTGCAAGCGCCCTTCTCATCGAGAGGATGAAATGAAACAACTGCATATGATTCATCAGGATGCTCCTGAAACACAACTAAAAGAATTTTTATCTTCAATGGAAGATTCAATTCCTTTAATTGCACCAAAAAGATTTGATGATTCCATCCTTACAGAAATTACCATTCCAAAGGAAGCGGATTTTGCAGTAGCATCTTCCGGAACGACAGGAAAGCCAAAACTTTATTTCAGGACAAAAGATAGCTGGGCAGATTTTTTCCCGGAACAGGATGAAGTTTTTTCAATCAATTCAAGCTCAAGAATTTTCATCCACGGAAGCCTTGCATTCACCGGCAACCTGAACATCGCCTATGAAGCTTTTTCTGCCAAAGCCTTTCTGCATTGTGCATCTTCATTCCGCACCGAAGTCTGGGCAGAAGAAATTTTAAAAAACAGGATAGACACCATCTATCTCATTCCGGACAAACTTCTGCACCTTGTCCGACATGGAATCAGGTTTGAAAACATCAAAACAATAATCTGCGGTTCCCAGTTCATAGGTGAAAGACTTTTTGAAATGACGCGACATTGCTTTCCCAATGCAAAAATAATTCTCTACTACGGCTCGTCCGAAGTAAATTATGTATCCTACAACGTGCTGAATGAAAAACCTGCCCACGAAAACTGTGTAGGAAAAATATTCGATTCCATAAAGGTAAAATTTTCACCAGAAGGAAACATCCTTGTGGACTCGCCTTTTTCCGTATGCGGCATTTCAGGTTACTATGACACAAAAGACAAGGGCTTTCTGAAAGACGGACTGCTGTACCTTGATGGACGCTGCGATGATCAGCTTAACATTCTTGGTGAAAAAATAAACGCCTGTGAAATCAAAAAGCGGCTGCTTCAGGTTTCCAGTATCGAAGAATGTGAAATCAGTGTTGAAGAAAAAAACTTAAAGAAAATTATCGTAGCACACATTTCCGGAAAGAATCTGCCTGAAACAATTCCGAATTCTGTTTTCGCCGGAATATCACCTGCTTTCATTCCTAAAAAGTACATCCGCTATGAAAGACTTCCACGGAATGAAAGCGGTAAAATCTGCCTGCGCTGACTTTTCTAAAACTTTGTCCTTCCACGGAAACTTCGGGCCAAAGTAAGGCGGTCGGCATATTCAAGGTCGCCGCCAACAGGAAGACCTGAAGCAAGACGGGTGACGATTACGCCGCTGTCAGCAAGAATGCGCTGAATGTACAGGGCCGTTGTATCTCCTTCAACAGTCGGATTTGTCGCAAGGATCACTTCCTTTACATTTTCATTTTTCACACGGTCCACAAGGGAACTTATGCGCAGCTTGTCCGGAGTCATGCCTTCAAGAGGAGAAATCACACCGCCGAGGACATGAAAGAGCCCGTGGAATTCATGGCTGCTTTCGATTGTCGCTGCATCCTGTGGCTGTTCAACAACACAGATGACGGTTCTGTCGCGGGTAATGTCGGAACAGATCGGGCATGGATCTTCTTCAGTCCATGATCCGCAGATTGAACATGGCTTGATTTTTTGCTGGAGAGTTTTGATTTGGTCTGCAAAACGCTCCATGAAAAAACTGTCTGCCTTCAAAAGGCTGTTGGCAATACGCGATGCAGACTTTTTTCCGATTCCCGGAAGATGAGAAAAGCTTTCTGTAAGTTCATCAAGTGCGTTCATTATTTACCCGACAGAATCAAAGGCCCGGAATATTCATTCCGCCAAGCATTGGACCAAGTTCAACCTTCATTTTTTCCTGCATGTTTTCCATGGCAGCGTGATGGGCGGCAACGATGAGATCCTGAAGCATTCCCACATCACGATTGTCGACGCAGATTGGATCAAGCTTGATGTCCATCATCTCAAATTTTCCGTTGACAGTGACGGTAACCATATTTCCGCCTGAAGAACCTGTTGCGCGGAGTGCTCCAAGTTTTTCCTGTGCTTCCTTAAGCTGGTTCTGAAGACCGCCCAAGTTTTTCATCATTTCAAATGGATTCATATAATTCCTCTATTAAATCAAACCTGTTGTTTCATCAATGCCCATCATGATGTTTAGGGACTGAACTGCAGCACCTGACGCACCCTTTCCAAGGTTATCAAGTCTTGTCGTAACACAGATGCGGTCATCGTTTCCGTAAACGAAAACTTCCATCATGTTTGTGTTTGCAAGTGTATTAGCCGGGATGAATGGTTCTGCAAGAGTTCCTTCACCCATGAAAGATGGAACCTTTACAAAATTGCATCCTTCGTAGTGGGCGGCAAACATTTCCCAAACATCCTTTGCGGTAACTTTCTTTGCAAGAAGTCTTGTATGAAGTCCGATTGTAACTGTCATGCCCTGAAAGTAGTCGCATACATAAGGATTGAAGACAGGTTCATAATCAAGACCTGGAATTATTTTCATTTCAGGAAGATGCTTGTGTGCCTGAGTGAGCGCATAGAGGCGTGGTGAATCAAGTTCCACATTGCGGCCTTCAGCTTCATAAAGTGCAATGGCCTTTTTACCTGCCCCGGAATATCCTGAAACGGCATTTGCACAGACAGGATAATCCTTTGGAAGGATTCCGCTCTTTACGAGAGGATAAGCAATTGCATTGAAGCCGCTTGCATAGCAGCCAGGATTTGCAACGCGGTTTGAAGTCTGGATCTTTTCACGGAAGCTTTTGTCCAGTTCCGGGAAGCCGTATGCCCATGCAGGATTGACGCGGTGTGCAGTTGAAGCGTCGATGATTCTTGTCTTTGGATTTGTGCACAGAGAAACCGCTTCGATTGAAGCAGCATCCGGAAGACAAAGGAAAGTAAAGTCGGAAGCATTGATGCACTTAGCACGCTCGCTGCTGTCCTTGCGTTTTTCTTCGTCGATTTCAATTATTTCAAGATCAGATCTTTTTGCAAAGCGTTCAAAAATCTTAAGACCTGTCGTACCTTCTTTTCCATCAATAAAAACTTTTACTGCCATTTCAGAACCTCCATTTTTTTACTGGGCACCAAGGAGAGAACCTTTGAACACGTCGCAAAGAATTTCAACTTCCTTTGGTAAAACTATTTTTTCTTCCTCAGCCTGCCTTTCAAGAACCTTGACTTCAAAAGCAATTGTCCTTCCGTAGACCTGGGAAAGATATGCGGAAATTTTATCCGTCACTGACTGCAGCTGAACCTGAACAAACCTTGTGGAGGCGACAACCGTAATGGCATTTCCGTTCAAAGACCACCCGTTTGTTTCAGAAAGACTGTTTGCAATCATCGCATCCTCAATGGAAAAATCAGAAATGATTGCGTTCCTTACTTTTTCAAGATCGCCTGAATCCACATTTTTCATCGCAGGATTTTTTTCCTGCTGAACTGATGGAGCTGCTGGAGTTAAATCTGGCCGACCTGCAGCAAAAGCCACCGCTGATTTGTTTACCGGCGGTTCAGCTCCGCCATCAAGAAAAGGGTCTGTCTGTCCGTCCGAAGAAGGTTCTGAAACATCATCAGATTCTTCGCTCAGCGCACTGAAAGTTGGAAGGCCGTTTGGTCTTGAATTTCTTTCAGGGGCTGCTGCCACTTCATTTTTTTTCACGGGGGAAGCAAGTTCCGCAGAAGGAGTTCCGCCTGTAGAATTTGTCTGAGCCGAAAGTTTTCTTGGGCCGGCGGCATTAAGCAAAACCGGCTTTACGGCATCTACCGCTTTCTTGACTTCCTGGGCTGACACATAATCCTTCAGCCAGCACAGGCGTGAAAGTGCAAGCTCAAATTCATAGCGCGGATTAAGGCTGTACCTGATGTCACGATAAAGCTGCATGAAGATGCTCAAGGCACGCTCAACCTGAATGGAAGTCCATGCACTTATGACATCCTTTGAAAAACGTTCCGCACTCTGGCCAAGCAAGGCTTCCTTCTTGATTCCATTCTTTATGAAAAGAACAGAGCGAAGATAATCGGTACAGTTTGAGATGAGCTGCTCGATGCTTACTCCGTTCTGAAGGTATTCATCAAAGCGCAGGAGAACGTTTGTGCTGTCACCTGAAACGCAAAGACCAAAAAGTTCATTGAGACGATCGATGCCAACAAGACCTAGCTTGTCGCGGATTTTTTCATAAGTAATTTCATCACCACTGAATGCTGCAACCTGATCAAAAAGTGTGTAGCTGTCGCGCATGGATCCGCCGGCTTCACGGGCAATCCAGTAGAGGGCCTCATCCTGTGCCTTGATACCAAGTTCCGATGCGGCCTGGGCAAGCTGTTCCTTTACTTTCTCAACGGGAACAAGACGATAGTTGAACTGCTGGCATCTTGACTTGATGGTGGCAGGCACTTTCTGAAGTTCCGTAGTGGCAAAGATGAAAACAACGTGTGGAGGCGGCTCCTCAATGGTTTTGAGAAGTGCATTGAAAGCGTTGTTCGAAAGCATGTGGACTTCATCGATGATGTAGATCTTATAGCGGCATGACTGTGGAGGGAAAAGAACTTCGTCCTTGATCTGGCGAACGCCTTCAACGGAATTGTTTGAGGCTCCGTCTATTTCAATTACATCAAGGCTTGAACCTGCTGTGATTTCCCTGCATGCGTCACATTCCCCGCACGGATCTGCTGTCGGTCCCTTGCGGCAGTTGAGCGCCTTTGCAAGGATTCGGGCTGTGGAAGTTTTACCGCAACCGCGTGGACCTGAAAAAAGATATGCGTTGGCAATCTTGCCTGACTGAATTGAGTTCTTCAATGTTTCCGCAACAAATTCCTGCCCTACAAGACCTGTAAAAGTCTGGGGACGTCTTCTTGTCGCTGTTACTTCGTATGCCATAGGCGTATAGAATACATCAAAAAAGGGCTTTTCTCAATGACTCCTTGTGCTATTGTTTTTTTTCTCTATAATGGAAGCATGATCGAAACAACTTCTTACATTCCAATGGACATGCCCAAAGCCGGAGACACAGTTCTTGTGGGACTTTCCGGAGGCGTTGATTCAACACTGACAGCCATTCTGCTCAAGGAGAGGGGATGCCGTGTAATCGGTGTCACCATGAGCCTGTGGGACGGAACTGTCATCGAAAAGAATAAGGACAGCAACAAGATCAAAATGAAGGAAGCCTGTTTCGGGCCTGGTGAGAAAAACAACATCGAGCAGTGCAAAAGGTTCTGTGCTGAACATGGCTTTGAATATCATGTCGTCGACGTAAAGGAAAAATACAGGGAAAAAGTCCTTGAGTATTTCAAGTCGGAATACAGGAACGGCCGTACACCCAACCCATGCGTCATGTGCAACAGGTTCATCAAATTCGGTGCCATGCTTGAAGCCGTACAGTCTATGGGAATCCATTACGATTATTTCTGTACCGGGCACTACGCAAAAATCGTCCGCCCTGTTCAGGGACTCCACGGAACTGAAGAAAAGCCGTGCATGGTATGCGGAGCGACAGATGTGACAAAAGACCAGACATATTTCATCTACAGAGTTCCGTCGCCGGTACTTGAAAAAGTCAGATTTCCCCTTGCCGACCTAAAAAAAACAGAGGTGCTGGAACTTGCAAAGAAAGCAAACCTTGAAGCCGCAAACCGGGAGGAAAGTCAGGACTTTGTCGGAGAAGAATACCGGGATGCACTTTTTTCAGACAGACCAAGCATCGAGGGAGACATCATCGATCTGGACGGACATGTCCTTGGACACCACAAGGGAATCGAATACTACACAATCGGACAGCGCCGTGGTCTTGGAGTTGCATCCTCAAGTCCGCTTTACGTTCATTCAATAGACCCGGTGAAAAACCTTATCGTCCTTGCAAAAAACGAGGAACTCAATTCAAAGGGACTTGTGGCAGACGATTTTGTATGGCCTGCAGGAGTTGAACCGGCGGAAGAAATCCACTCCCTTGTTAAAATACGCCTTGCCTCACGCCCTGTTCCATGCACCATATCAAGATACGTCCCGACCCCTGAGGACACGACTGAATACAAGGGTCAGCCATGGAAAATCACTTTCGCGGAAGAACAGCGGGCAGTGGCACCGGGACAGTCAGCCGTGCTTTACAGAGACGGCGTAATCATCGGCGGCGGAATAATCGCCAGCGTTCTCCAGAATTGAATGTTCCCAGCCGGACATTAATTCGCTAAACTGTACTCATGACACTTCAGAAACTCTACAGCTACGCAAGGCAGTGCATCCAGCAGTTTGACCTGATCCAGGAAGGTGACAGAATTGCCCTTGGATTTTCAGGCGGAAAGGATTCCCTTGCCCTTCTTTATGCCATGGCAGGCCTTAGAAAATTCTATCCAAAAAAATTTGAAATCATCGCTGTCACCGCAGACCTTGGCTTTGGCAGTTTCGACATGTCTGCCGTAGAAAATCTCTGCCGTGAACTTGAAGTTGAATACCATCTGCTGAAGACAGACATAGCCATGATACTGAAGGAAAAAGTCAAAAAAGGAACTTACTGCGCCATGTGTGCAAAACTCCGCAAGGGAGCCATCAATGGGTTTGCCAAGGAACATGGATGCAACAAGGTTGCCTACGCCCATCATCAGGACGACATTGTAGAGACCATGATGCTTTCATTGATCTATGAGGGACAGTTCTATTCCTTTGGGCCAAAAACCTATTACAAGGAAGCTGACATTACCGTCATCCGGCCTTTGATCAACATCCCGGAAAGTGACATGAAAGGTTTCAGAAACAAATATTCATTGCCCTGCGTAAAGAATCCCTGTCCCCACGACGGAACCACACGCCGCCAGTATGTCAAGGAACTTGTGGCAAAAATAAATTCCGACAATCCAGGCGTCAAACAGAAAATGTACAATGCCATAATCAAAGGAAAGATCTACCAGTGGGACTAGGAATGCGCTACCTTTTGCGGCGGTCTTTTCCAGTCTGGGCGTAGTAGGCTTCCTTATCCTTGTACATGTCCTTGTCGGCAATCTCAGAAAGTTCCCCTATATTCGCTGCATCATCCACACCGAATTTTGCAATTCCAACAGAAACAGAAACTTCGCTGAAATAATTTCCCCTGCACTGTGAATTCAATTCATGGAATTTTTTCTTCACCGAATCAATGTCGCCAAGATCTTTGTCCGCAATGACAACAAATTCATCTCCACCGGTTCTGTATACTTTTCCGTATTTACCAAAAAAAGATTTTGCGTTTTCTGCAGCTGCCTTGATCAATTCATCACCGGCAAAGTGACCGATGCTGTCATTGGCTGTTTTAAGTCCGTTCACATCAAGAACCACGATTGATATTCCCTTCAGGACATCGCTGGATGAAGCCCTGAGTTTATTCATGACATTTTCATAGGCATAACGGCTCAAGAGTCCGGTCATCTTATCCGTATCTATGACCAGCTTATGATGCTTGTCCCTGTAGAGGAAAATTTTTATGGCAGCAAGAAGAACCAGCAGGATGAAACCAAGGGAAACAAGATTCTGGGCCAACAGATGTGAGAGTTCAGCAGAACTTCCTTCATTGCTGCTTACAACAAGATACCAGCCCAATTCAGAAATATATTTGATGACAGTATAGGATCCTGTTTTGGTTCCAGGAATGTACTTATATTCCCGGCCTTCATTGAACGACAGTTCTTCAGTATCAAGAACAGCATTTTCAATTCGTATCTCTTCAGTATCAACTTGAACCAGACCATTCCTGTCAACAAGGTCAATTTTAATTCCGTGAGATTTTTCATATTCAGAAAGAAATTTTTGAAGGCGTATCATCTGAAGCCCCACACCGCAGGCACCAAGAAGTTTTCCGTCTTTTTCAATCCTTGCGTTGATGAAAACAGTCCAGTTGTTTCTGTTCATCTGGTCCACGTCGACATCAAAATCATAAGCAGCATTCTTGCTTAAAAAAATCGGATACCAGATGTCATGGCTGTCGACCTCAGGATCAACAACTTTATTGACTCCCCTGAAGGTATAATATTTTTTTGTTCCGTCTGAAACCACAAAGGCTGAATCATACTCAAAGGTGTTTCTAATGTTCGTAAGATATTTCCTGATTTCACTTTCTGATTTTTCTGCAACTTCAGGATTCGAAGAAGATTCCCTCTCCATTTCGGAAATCAGGTAGTAGTCATTTGCCATGGTCCTGGAAACGGAAATAGGCCTGATAAGTTCCTTTGCAATTTCGTCATAGATGAATTCAATCAAAGTAAAGCCCAGCTCCTGGGAACTGGATTTAATGACTTCTCTCATCGAAAAGAAAGAAATCGACATGGTGATGGCAAAGCTGACTGCAATAAGAGAAATCGCAGCCCCGATAAGTTTATTATTTTTCATGGCATAAAACTCACATACGGAACTCACGAGAAAATTCTATTGTTGGAATTCCAATTTCTTAATTATGCAATTATCATCATTTTTTTCAATACATCTGTCTGCTGATAAAGGTCAAGCCGGAACACGGAACAGACTTGTCGCGAAACATCTCATCATAGTTTTAAACTATACAGGACAATTGAAAATTTATATTTTTCTTATTTTTTGTTATCTGATAAATTGCATGCATGACAGCGGGGACATCCCCTAAGGAGAAGAAAAATGAGCAAAATTAAATTTGATGTTGTAGGAAGTTTTTTGAGACCGGAGGCACTGAAAAAAGCACGTGCTGAATATGATGCAGGAAAAATCTCAAAGGAAGAATTTGATAAAGTAAAAAATACCGCAGTGGAAGAACTTGTTGCAAAACAGAAGGCTGCAGGATTGAAGTATATTACTGACGGTGAATACAACCGCCGTTTCTGGCACCTGGATTTTTTCTGGGGCTTTGACGGAATTGAACATAAAAAAGACGGCGGTGGAGTTCAGTTTGCGGGAGAGGTTGCAGATCTTGAAGCAACTTATCTGGTCGGAAAATTGAAGGCGAAGGCACATCCGTTTGTGGAAGACTTCAAGATTGTAAAGGCCCTGGAAAGCGATGGAGTCCAGGCAAAACAGACCATTCCGGCTCCAGCACAATTGTTCCAGCAGCTCAACGTTCCGGCAAATTTTGAATCCACACGAAAATTCTATCCTACAAACGATGAACTGATTGCAGATATCGGAAAGGCCTACCAGGAAGTCATAAAACAGCTTTACGATGCAGGTTGTCGTGTAATACAGTTTGACGATTGTACATGGGGTGCGATTGTAGGTGATGCGGCCGCCCAGCGCTACAAGGCTCTTGGTCTTGAATTAAAGGAAGTCAAGGAACAGCTTTTAAAAGTGAACAATCTGGCGCTGGAAAATAAGCCTGCCGATCTGATTGTGAACACCCACATTTGCCGCGGAAACTATCATTCCACATATTTTACAAGCGGTCCCTATGATTCTGTAGCAGGTTATGTTTTTGCAAAGGAAAATGTAAACAGCCTGTATCTTGAATACGATGATGAACGTTCAGGTGGCTTTGGTCCACTGGCCCGCGTTTCAGAAGATAAAAATGTCGTGCTTGGATTGATCACATCAAAGTCACCGGTCCTGGAAGACAAGGCCGCAGTCATTGCTCGTATCAGAGAAGCTGCAAAATACATTCCACTCGAACGTCTTTCATTAAGTCCTCAGTGCGGTTTTGCATCCTGCGAAGTCGGCAACAAACTTACGGAAGAAGAACAGTGGGCAAAAATACGTCTGGTCCGTGAAATCGCCGAAGAAGTATTTTAACAGTGTCCTTTGATCGAATGATGTAGAAAATAAAAAAAGCACGTCCTGCTAAGTGCTGACAGGGCGTGCTGCATATTATTCAGTAATTACATCGATGTTTGGAAATTCGCTGAAATCAATCACCGCAGCAGGATCGATTGCAACAGTGGCATTTTTCACAACATGAATCCGTGCACCCGGATGAGCCTTTGCCGTCATCTTTGCACATTCTGAAACACAATAGTCGTAGCAAAGACCGACAACATAGACATCAACATTTTCTACTGGTGCTTTTTTATAGCTCAAAAGATCAACGCCGTATTCTTCAACAGCAGCCTTTTCACCCTTCATGATTCTTACTGATTTTTTTTCATTGTAAGCAGACTGAAGCTTCCAGTAAATTTCTGAACCGCTTGTACCCTTTACACAATGAGCCGGCCAGATTCCACCAAATTCCTTGAAGGAGCAATGGTTTACCGGATGATTGTCGCGGGTAAAAATGTAGGAATCAAATTCCTGGGATGACATCAATGCCTCAATGTTGCGATAGGCTTTTTCCCAATTGCTGTAACCGACAGCGAGGGAGCCATCAATAAAGTCATTCTGAACATCTACAAAAGCAATGATTTTTTTCTGGGCTGAAACGCACTCAGCCATGACAAGGGCAGACAATATGCCCAATACGATTTTCTTCATAAAGATTTCCTAAAACTAAATTTTCAGCGAATCTTTCCTGAAATCCTGATTTAGTGCCACACTTAAGGGTGCAACCCAACACAGTAACCGGATTGGCATTCTGACGTAAAGCTGATTTGAATGACGTATCTTATATTTTTTTACGGAGAAAATCAAATGTAGGAGGGGAAAAACTACAAGTAAAAAACTCCAGGCTTTTAAAACAAAAAAACCTCGGTCGCTAAAACCGAAGTTTTCCTATGGGCCATCTTGGATTTGAATGGCACTCACAATATTACTTACCGAAATTCAATGATTTCTAGTGTTATTTTGTTTTCCAAAGAGCGAATTTGACGCTATTTATTGGAATTTCTCAGGTTGAATCCTAAAGTGACCTTCTAGTTTTTTATGAAGGTTGACCTTTTTGGTGACCTGGGTACGGCTATGATTATAGCATCAACAGGAGGTTTTTAATAGTAGATCTTTTAGAAACAATGGGGACTGCTAAAATGGTTGGAGTCATATATTTGTTAGTTTTAATCGTCTTCTACTCCACAATAGTTATGCCAGAAAAGCATATCAATATCATCTTCTTCCGGAACAACAATCGCTTCTGCAACTTGCTGAAACTTCAACAGGTTTGATATCATTGTTCAAAATCCACGGACGATAAACACAAGCCGTCATTTTAAAAATTTGTAAAAATATGAAAAAGTCATAAAGAAAAAATGAGAATTGTTAGAAGTACAGAGGAAAAATTGATTTGATTATCGCGAACTCACTAAATTATTGCAGATTACAGCCACAGTTTAATAATGAGAAAAAAGAAGTAAAAACCTTAATGTCTAACGTGAAGACTAATGGTTCTTTTTTAACGCATGGCTTTTATTTTCCGATTTCTTTCGGTAACAAATTGGAAGAACACAGAAGCTGGGGTGCTTATGTAAAAAAGACAAATTCTGATAACTCACAAGAAGTCGGGTTTAAAGTTTGGGCGCCAAAAGCAGAATCTGTTGTTGTTGAAATAAGAAATCCTAAAGATACGGTTTCTTTAAGTGAAGAAGAATTAAATGAAGCAATCAAAAAAATAGATGCTGATATAAAAGACGGATTCAATAAATTGATTTTCTCTATGCCATATGATGAAGG
>CALELJ010000024.1 GCA_937902445.1 uncultured Treponema sp.
CGTACACTGATAAAAAACAAACCTAAGGAAATTTCAGGAACGGTCCTGCTTATCAGGGATCCGAGAATCTACATCAGGAGCGGCCAATATGTAGTCGACCTTGATTTTTTCCTTGAAACTGATAGAATAATTGAATACACACAATTTTAATGTGTTCTTATAAAGGAGGAATCACATGAAAAAGATATTTACACTTGCTGCTGTGGCTCTTTTTGCCCTCGGCTCAATTTTTGCACAGGACGCAGACGCTATTCTCGCAGATGTTGCTGCAGAAGAAGAAAAGAACGATCCAAATGCAACTCAGATCATCATGATCGAAGACAACAATGAGTACAAGATGCTCCACGAGAAGGCAAAGGTTGTTGAACTCAGAATCGACTACACACCTCTTACTCATGAAGCTTTCTTTACTTACACATGTGTCCGCTCTTCTTATGACAAGGGAGAAGCAATGAATGTCGCAATGGCTGTATACCAGGATTTTGCTGCTGAACACAAGTACAAGCACTATCGCTATGCTGACGTAAAGAAAGGCACATTCGGTGTAGAAAAGCATTTCAAGAAGGGTAAGATTCCTTATGTTTCTTATTCTTCAAGAGTTATCTTCTCTAAGTAATTCCAGCTCGCCATTGCGGAAATCCGCTCAGATTCCTTGAGTTTCTGCAATGGCGAAATTTTTTTATATCCAGGCAGAACAAAAAATGGCAGACTTAAAATCATTCATCAAAAACCTTCATCCACTTGAGACAAAGATTCTCCTTCACTACAGCTTAAAGGATGAACTCACTTCAACAAGACTTGAAACAGAACTTGGATTCAAGGCGGGCCACGCAAACCAGGCATTCAGCTGGCTTAGCGGAAAGAAACTTCTGGCAGAAACATCCCGCACACCACATACATATTTTGAACTTACTGATTTTGGACGCAAGATCCTCAAGGATGGATTTGCTGAAGAAAGAATCATAAACTTCCTTAAAGACAATGGACCACACACACTTCCTGAAATTGCATCAAAGCTTGCTCTCGAAAACAAGGATGTAGGTTCAGCTTTCGGTTCATTGAGCAAGGACGGCGTTCTTGGCATGAACGAAGAAAAGAAGGCATGCTACAAGAGCGGTGAACTTCCGGCTCGTTTTGCTACTGCAAAGGCACTCATCGAAAAGGCAAGCAAGGCAGAAAACGCAACACTCGATGCAGCAAACCTTACAAAAGAAGAAATCGAGACAATGGGCGGTCTTACAAAAAAGCGCGGTATTTCTGAAACACCATTCAAGACAATCGAACGCGAGACCGTAGCATATAAACTTACAGAAGCATTTACTGCAGTTGCAGAAGCCCTCAAGAGCGCTGGAATCACAGGAAATGAAATCGGTGAAATCACACCTTCTCTCATCACATCTGGTGACTGGAAGAAGGGAACATTCCGCGGATACAACATTACAATTCCACCTGCACGCATCATTCCTGGACGCACAAATCCATACGTTCAGTTCCTTGAAAGTGTTAAGGACAAGCTCTGTTCCCTCGGTTTCCAGGAATTTGACGGACCTCTCGTAGAAACAGAATTCTGGAACGGAGACGCACTCTTCATGCCTCAGTTCCATGCAGCACGCGACATCCACGACGTATACCGCATCAAGACACCAACACACGCAAAGTCAATTGAAGAACCATATCTCAGCAATGTAGCAGCAGTTCACCGCGACGGTGGAAACACAGGCAGCCGCGGATGGAACTACAGCTTTGACAATGAATTCACACGCCGCCTCATCATGAGAAGCCAGGGTACAGTTCTTTCTGCGCATCAGCTTCACAAGGCAGAAGTTCCAGGCAAGTACTTTGGTATCGCACGCTGCTTCCGCTATGACAAGGTAGACGCAACACACCTTTCAGACTTCTATCAGACAGAAGGTATCGTTCTTGGAGAAGAAGCAAACCTCAAGACACTCCTTGGATTCCTTGAGATGTTCGCAGTGGAAATCGCCGGAGCAACAGACGTAAAGTATGTCCCTGGCTACTTCCCATTTACGGAACCTTCTATCGAAGTTCATATCAAGCATCCAAAACTCGGATGGTTTGAGCTCGGTGGTTCCGGAATTTTCAGACCGGAAGTTACAAAGCCAATGGGCATCGATGTTCCTGTTCTTGCATGGGGTATCGGTATCGACCGTATGGCTCTCATGGCTCTTGGTCTCAATGACCTTCGCGAACTGTTCTGTGAGGACATTGAGCGCGTAAGACTTAGAAGGGCAAAATTCTAGGACAATACATGGCAGAAGAGTTTGTATCGAGGGAAAATCCCGTATTTGGCCGAAAGGTTTTCTTCATCAATGCTTCATATATCATTGAGCAGATTGCAAAGGGCAGACTACGCGACATGGAATATGAGACATATGTTATTGAAGACTTCAAGCAGGCCAAATGCATCCTGCGAAAAAATCCAGACTCCATCTGCCTTGTAAACCTTGACCACGTTGGCGCAAATTCGCTGACGGTCATTCAATATTTGAATTTCATCATGTCCTGTGAGGAAGATGAAAGCCTTTCTTCCATCTTTTTTGGAGTCCTTTCAATAAATACATCTCCAAAGCAGATGAATCTTTTCTTCTACAACTTAAAGCTTCCGTGCGGTTATGTTCCGGCTTCTCCAAACAGGGAAGATTTTGCGGAAACCCTTTCCTGCATTCTTGATGTAAACGGAGCAAAGGGCCGCCGACAGTATGTACGTGCAACCTGCGAAGTAAGCGGAAACGCCTTCATCGACATGACCATCAGCAACGGAACAATAAAGCTTCCATTGGTGGACTTCAGTTCCGTGGGGCTTGCCTGCAAGATTCCTGAAAAACTGTGCGGTGTGATTCCTGCAAACACAAATCTGCCCAAAGTTGATCTGTGGCTTTATGGCGTCAAATTTCCGGCTCCTCTTGTTGTGCTCAAGGAATTCAAGAAAGGCGACATAAACGTGCTTGTAACCCTGTTTGCAAAGAACATTACAACAGAGGTGAAGAACAAGGTCCGCAGTTATGTTTTCAGAATTCTTGAAGGTGAGATAGACAAACAGGCCGACTACGCAAATCCGGATGACACGGAATATCCACTTGAACTTGCCAAGAAGAAAGACGTGGTCGTAAATGTCGATGACCTTTCGGCTGCGGAAGACTCTTCCGGTGCAACTGACCTTGAGGAACTTTCTTCCTAGCGTAAAATAGGATCCCTGAGCTGTGTCGAAGGGGCCGTATACCTTCTGAAAGATGGACGGTTCGACTGCGCTCACCGATCCTGCAGTTATTTTACAAAAAGAACCTTTATCAAATCCCTGGCGTTTTCAGTGACGACGGCTCCGGCATCTTTTTCCGGGGCTGTGATTTTTTCAAAGCCAAGGTCCCTGGCGGCCTTTATGCGCTGTTTCTGCTTTGTGACGGGCCTGACTTCCCCGGCAAGGGAAAGTTCCCCGATGACAACTGATTTTTCGGGCAGAGGCAGATCTGTACGGGCGCTGTAGAGGGCCGCTGCAAGGGCTGCGTCAACGGCGCTTTCCGTAAGGCGTACACCTCCCGCCACATTGATGTAAAGATCCTGGTCGCTGAATTTTATTCCAAGGCGTTTTTCAAGGACTGCGGCAACACGGCTTACACGGGCACTGTCAATTTTGTCGCTGTACACACGGTTGACCGCTGCCTTTGCCGGAACAGTGAGAGCCTGGATTTCGACAATGAAAACCCTGCTTCCCTCAAAGACACTGGCGCAGGCAACACCGGCCGGAGTCTCTCCCCTGCGTCTGGTGATGAAAAGTGCGCTTGGATCGCTGATGCATTTAAGCCCTGTGCTTTCCATCTCGAAAATTCCCAGTTCATCTACGGAACCAAAACGGTTCTTCTGGGCGCGGAGAAATCTGACTTCGTCTTTTGTACGCTCAAATGACAGTACTGTGTCTACCATATGTTCAAGACTTTTGGGGCCTGCGATGGTTCCGTCTTTGGTGACATGGGCGGTCATGAAAAGAACACTGTCCCTTTCCTTCACCCAGCCGATAAGTTCGTTTGCGCAGTACTTCAGCTGGTTGACCGTGCCTGGAACTATTCCGCATTCTGCAGAATAGACTGTCTGGATAGAGTCCACTATCACAACTGTAGGTTTAAGGGCATCGAGGGCATCGAGGATATCCTCAAGACGCAGGGTGCAAAGAATTTCCACTGAATCCACATTGAGGTCAAGGCGGTTTGCCCGTCCCTTTATCTGGCCTGCTGATTCCTCGCCGGAAACGTAAAGTATGCGGCCTTTGCCAAGCATTCCCGCGGCTGTCTGGATAAGCAGGGTGGATTTTCCGATTCCAGGTTCACCGCCTATGAGGACAGCGCTTCTTTTTGTTGCTCCACCGCCAAGGACACGGTCAAATTCCGGATTGCCCGTAAGGATCCTTTCGTCTTCCTGGGGGCTGATTCTTGCCATTGGAACAGGTTTGACCTTAACGGCAGTTCCGTCTGTGCTGAGCCTTGATGAAGCAGCATTGGGATCCGTAACACATTCCTCGAGAGTATTCCATTCACCGCAACCGGGGCACCGTCCAAGCCACGCCGGCTGTGTGTATCCGCAGTTTGAGCATTTATATACGATAGTGGATTTCTTCTTTGCCATACTGAAATAATATAGGAAAATATTTCCGTTTGCGCCACTGGAAAGAGGTGGTCCGCTGACAATATTCCGGCTGTAAATATTCTAACTTGTATTAAATAGTATTTACGGGTATACTATCTTGAATATGAAAACGTCCAACAAGTTTACACTGGCGCGCGTTGCAAGTGCTCCTGTTCTTTTCCTCATATATTTCATCCCGGTCTGGACAAAGGCGGAACCAGGCAGCCTGCTTTCCATTCTTTCAATGGGACTTGCCATTCCTCTGCTTGCGTTGTCGGAACTTACGGACTATTTTGACGGTCACTATGCAAGACTCAACAATGAGGTAAGTGACTTTGGAAAAATGTTTGATCCTTTTGCTGACGTTTTCCTTCACCTTTCCATGTTCACCTGCTTTGTATTCTCAGGCTACATGCCGGTGATCCTCTACATCCTCATCATGTATCGTGAGTTCAGCCAGAACTTCCTTAGGATGGTGGCTGCAAAAAGCGGAACTGCAATCGCGGCACGCAAGGGTGGCAAGGTAAAGACAGTCTTCTATGTGGCTTCCTGCTTCGTGGCATTGATTCAGGAAACCCTGGTTCGCACCGGTCTTGTTGATGTACTGGGCTTTGACGGAGACATAATGTGTCTTCTAAGATATGTTGGATTTGGATTTTTTACAGTATGTGCAATTCTAGCCTATATTTCCTTTGTTGATTACCTTAAGAATTTCGGAAGAATTCTCAAGGAATCCATTTAGGAATTCAGCCGGAATGCCGATAATCTGGTGAGTTTTGCTCTGAAAAAGATTATAATGCTTTAATAAATTTAAAATAAATTTGTTGACTTATGATTTTACTCAGAGTAGAATATATTTATGATACCGTATGGTATCGCAAAAAATAAGGAGGCTAAGAGATGAAAAAGACTCTTATCGCAGTAGCTGCAGCAGCAGCATTGACAACATCTGCATTCGCAGAAATCACATTCGGAGCATGGCTTCGCGTACTCGCAGCTCCAGTAGCAAGCAACGGTGAAGATACAGTTGCAGCTATGGGTAACTCATGGGGTTGGGGTGCTCGTGCAGCTCGTGTTGACATCCGTGCAACATCTGAAGATGAAAAGATCGGTTTCGTTATGGGTTGCTATGACGACATGGAAGGCGGAATCGGCAAGGCTGATGACGGATACATCTGGGCAAAGCCTGTAGATGCAGTAAAGGTATCTTTCGGTAGATATGACAACCCAACAGGTCTCCGTGGAGACTTCTGCTACGGTTCATGGAACTGGCTCCGCCCAACATCATCATGGATCGCAGAAGATGAAGGTCTCTTGATGTCTGGTAAGGCAAACGACGGTGTTAAGATCGAAGTAACACCAGTTGACGGACTTTACATCCTCGCTATGTTGCCAATCAAGGAAGCTGCAACAAAGATCGACACAGTTTACAAGAACGTTCAGGCTGGTTTCGCATACAACATCGACGGTGTTGGTAAGATCAAGGCACAGTACATCGGTAAGGGTGCTGGAGAAGTTAAGGCAACAGAAACAACTCCAAAGGTAGAAGGAAACAGCAACTGCGACATCGAAGCAGCATTCGACCTCACAGCTGTAGAAAACCTCTACGTAGGTGTTGGATTCAAGTTCGCAAGCATCAAGGACGGAGACAAGGTTGCTCCAGCTTCAGAGAAGATGAAGATCGCTCTCGGTGCTTCTTACCAGGTTTCTGACGAACTCAAGCTTTCTGCTTCAGGTGCATACTTCATGTACCAGGAAAAGAAGGACAAGGGTGGAGTTGATCCACGCTTCCAGGCTGGTGTTGGTGTTGACTACAACCTCGGTGACGGTCTCGCAGCAAGCGCAGACGTTCGCTACCTCTCAAAGAAGAACGATGCAGACAAGACAGATCACCTCGCATTCTCTGTTGGTGTAACAAAGGGAATCTCTTCTAACGGTTACATGGGAGTTGCTTTCCAGGCACAGACAAACTCTGGAACATGGGCTAACAACGTAATCCCAGCTGACACATCAAAGAATGCTGACAAGCTCACATGGTGTGTACCAGTTGCAATTTCTTGCTGGTTCTAATCTTAGCAAGCTACTGCTAAATGTTTAACTCT
>CALELJ010000025.1 GCA_937902445.1 uncultured Treponema sp.
CCAGAAGATCCGCTCCGCGCCGTTTTCCACAAAGACAGAAACACCTGAAACATCCATGAGAACATGACCTCCGGAAGAGGTTACCTTTGAAGAGAGAATATCTCCATCGAAGACAACCTTTGCACCGTCCGGCATACAGCTTCGCTTGAACTGCTGCATGAAAAATCTTCTGTAGAAGGACTTGAGCCATTTAAGTATTATTTTGTCCGTGTAGACAAGTTCTGTTCCTTCAGCTTTCTTTCCTTCAAGGGCAGTGCGGGCAAGATAGAAAATCTTACGTGGACTGAATCCCCATCGAAGAACATAGTAGAGGAAGAAGTCATGGAGTTCATAAGGTCCTACAAGTTCTTCCGTTTTCTGGCTTATGGTTCCGTTTTCTGGAGGAAGCAGTTCTGGGCTTACTGGAGTGTTCAGGATATCTACAAGGACATTCGACAGTTCCGCCTGATTGCCGGATGATGCTTCGTCTGCAAACCATGATACAAGATATCGTACCAGAGTTTTAGGGATGCTCGAATTGACGCCGTACATGGACATGTGGTCTCCGTTGTAGGTGCACCATCCCAATGCCAGTTCGCTAAGGTCTCCTGTTCCAATTACGAGTCCTCCGGTTTTGTTTGCATAGTCCATGAGAATGTAAGTGCGTCCACGGGCCTGTCCGTTTTCATAGGTGATGTCATGAATTTTTATGTCGTGACCTATGTCCTCGTAATGCTGGGTAACGGATTTCTTTATGTCGATTTCCTTGAGTGTCGCACCAATTTCCCCGGCAAGAAGACAGGCGTTTTTATAGGTTCTGTCGGTTGTTCCGAATGCTGGCATGGTGATTGCGAAAATGTTTTTTCTGTCAAGACCGCATTTGTCAAAGGCGCGTGCTGTGACAAGCAGGGCAAGGGTACTGTCAAGTCCTCCGCTTAAACCGATGACTGCGCTTTTTGCATGGATGTGCCGTAATCTTTTTGCAAGACCTTCAGACTGCATTTCAATTACTGCAAAGCATCTTTCGTTTCTTTTGTCTTTGTCAGACGGAACAAAAGGATGCGGATCTACATGGTCCATGAGCTTTGCGTTTTTTTCGCAAAGAATATTTGAGTTTTTGAAGTCAGTATATACAGTTTCATATTCGCCGGAGATGAAAGTTTCTCCCTTCGTGAATGTATTTGACTTCAGTCTGTCATGATTTATTTTTTCAAGATCGATGTCACAGATTGAAATCCTGTCGAAGTCATCAAAAAGTTTTGTCTCGGATTTTATTGATCCGTTGTGGCATATAAGGTTGTGTCCGCTGAAGACCATGTCAGTGGTGCTTTCATCGTGTCCTGCGTTTGCATAGATGTAGGCGCTTATGGTTTTTGCAGAGTGTGCGGCAACCAGCATTTTTCTATATTCGGCTTTACCTGCGACTTCATTTCCCGCACTCAGGTTTGCGATTATGGTTGCTCCGTTAAGGGCATGTCTTGTTGAAGGCGCAAGGGGAACCCAAAGGTCCTCGCAGATTTCACATGCAATTTTTACAAGACTGTCGCCGGAACTCTGGATGATGATGTCAGTTCCAAATGGAATGTCGCAGAGGTCTTTGCCGAGTGTTATCCTTGTGTTTGGTTTTCCGTTCCATGAGGCAAACCATCTGTCTTCATAGAATTCGCCGTAGTTCGGTATGAATGTTTTTGGAACAATTGCAATGACTTTCCCGTGATGGATGAATGCAGCGCAGTTGTATCTGTCGTCCATGAAAGAAACGGGCAGGCCAACGGCAAACAGAACGTCCGTCCTTTTGGTTTCCTTGCATATTTTTTCCAGGGCTTTTATTGAATTTTCCTCAAGTGTTTTCTGCTGGAAAAGATCCTGGCATGTGTACCCGGTGACCGAAAGTTCCGGGAAAACCAGCAGGTTTACATGGTCTGAGTTAGATTTTTTTACAAGTTCAATGATCTTATCCGCATTGCAATCTGTGTCAGCAACTGTCAGTGAAGGGCTTACGCAGCCAACTCTGAAATATCCATAGTTCATGCTGACAGTATACTGTTTAGTGGTTTTGTTCACAACCAATTGATGAAGAGAATTTATCTGCTGAAATGTGAAACGATGTCGTCCTTGCTGTTCTGCAACAGTTCAAGAACATCAGGACGGAATGCATCTTTGTCCCCTGTAATCGAATCCATGGCCATCATGAAGTCACCTTCTGTAGGAACCTCATCTTCTTTTGTAAAGAAATGCTGGCAGAATTCAATGGCAATGGCAGTCATCTGTGTATAGATGTTGTTAATGGTGCTTTTAAGTCCATGAGGCATTCCGCGACCGTCAAAACGTTCATGATGGTGCATGCAGATGTCTGAAGCAATCTTTACAAAGAAAGAAACTGCAGGACTTGAGTTGACCGCAATAAGGTCGGCTCCGGCAATCGTATGGGTTGCAGGAATTTCATCGATGTCAGCCTGTGAGACAACCTTGAATTTCTCCTGATGGACAATTGCACGTCCGATATCGTAGAAATATGCGGCCTGGCTGATGATTTCAATTCCTTCCGGAGTGAGATCACGGGGTGCCTTTAGTGCAAAGTAGTTTTCAAGGAGAATATGTACGATTTCACTTACATGAATGTAAAGAGAATCGTCTTTTTTCTCGCTCATGAGATAGGTAAGGTATACGCGGCGAAGTTTTTCCGCATAGACTGCTGTTGCCCTGAGTTCATTTTCGTTGATGTTTCCATTGACTGAAGAAGATGCTGGTGGTGCCTGGAATGCTTCTTTTGAGGCATACAGGGCCTTGAGCTTTGTAAGAACCTGTTCACTGTCATATGGTTTCTTGAAAAAGCCGGAACAACCGAAGTTTGCGGCCTTTATGATGTTGTTTTTCTGAGCTTCAGCAGAAATGAGAATGATCTGCATTCCAGCATGGCGGGATTTGTCGAGAAGGCTCAATACCTCAAATCCACCAAGACCAGGCATGTTTATATCAAGAATGAGTCCATCAATTTTGATTGTTGGATTATTGAGAATTTCCAGGGCAGCATAACCGGAATCAGCTTCAATTACGCTGTAACCTGAAACAAGAATGTTTTTAAGAATAGCACGGTCGATTTCGGAATCGTCTACAATAAGTAAAGTTGTCATATCATCCCCTGACTAAAGTTTAATCCACTAGTTTTGATTTGTCCACAATTATAACAAAATGTAGGATTTTTAAGCTATTTTAATACTGAATTTGTTATTATTATCATAGATATATGAGATGAATATCATATTTTTGCAATTCACCCTGTTCCGTCGGAAAACTTGCTGCTGTTTGCCGGGACTGCCATTTTGATGTGTTGTAGACCTAGCTGAAATTTGATAAAATAGACGGACCTTTAAAATACATTTTGCTAGTTACAGGGAATTATTATGTCAGACGATTTGTCAAAGATGAGAAACATCGGAATCATGGCTCATATTGATGCCGGAAAAACAACGACAACAGAACGAATCCTTTATTATTCAGGAAAAATTCATAAAATCGGTGAAATCGATGATGGTGCCGCTACCATGGACTTCATGAAGCAGGAACAGGAACGAGGAATCACAATCGCTTCTGCTGCCATCACCACGGAATGGAAAGGCTACAAGATTAATATCATCGATACTCCGGGTCACGTTGACTTTACTGCGGAAGTTGAACGTTCACTCCGCGTTCTTGATGGTGCCGTTGCGGTAATCTGTGCCGTAGGCCATGTTCAGCCTCAGACGGAAACTGTATGGAGACAGGCCGATGAGTTCAATGTTCCAAGAATCTGTTTTGTAAACAAGATGGACAGAATCGGTGCGGACTTCTTTGAGGCAATGAAAGACGTAAAGGAAAAGTTCGGCTGTGAGACTGTTGCCCTCGAAGTTCCTATGGGAGCCGGGCAGAACTTTGAAGGTGTCATCGACCTTTTTGAGATGAAGGAAATCCGCTGGAATGCAGAAGATGACGGTGAGACTTTTGAAGTCACTGATCTGAGCGATGCAAACAAGGCACTTGCAGAAGAATGGCGCGAAAAGATGATCGATGCCATCGCTTCCGTTGATGATGATCTTGGAATGCTTTATCTTGAAGGTGAGACAATTACAAACGAGCAGCTTAAGACTGCCTTGAGGAATGCCGTCATTACAAGAAAGATAGTTCCGTTCCTCTGTGGTTCAAGCCGCCACAACCAGGGCATTCAGCCTTTGATGGATGCAATTACTGAATACCTTCCATGCCCTACAGACATTCCGCCTGCAAAAGGAATCCAGATCAAGAAGCATGAGGAAACGGAAGTTGAGGTTCCATGTGATCCTGACGCAAAGACTCCGATCGGCCTTGTATTCAAGATCCAGTACGACCGTGAAGCCGGAATCCTTTGCTTTGTCCGCATGTACTCGGGCAAGATTACTACAGGATCCCAGATCTACAATGTGGCAAAAAAGAAGCGTGAGCGCGTAAACAGAATCTTGCGCGTAAATGCAAACCATATGGAACAGATGGACAGCGTAAGTGCAGGTGACATCGCCGTGTTTGTCGGTCTCAAGCTTGCTCAGACCGGTGATACCATCGGAAGTGAAGGCATGCCGGTTCTTCTTGAAAGCGTAAACTTCCCGGAACCTGTTATTTCCATTGCCATCGAGCCTGAAACTTTGAGCGACAGCGACAAGCTTAAGGAAACTCTTGAAATCTTAAGCCGCGAAGATCCTACATTTACTTCCCGTGACGATGAAGAAACGGGTCAGCTGGTTATCAGCGGAATGGGTGAGCTTCACCTTGATGTCCTTGTTACACGCATTCGTGATGACTTTAAGGTTGCCTGCCGTGTTGGCGCACCTCAGGTTACATACCGCGAAGCCGTTACTTCTTCCGCAGACTTTGTTGAAGAATACAGCCGCGTTCTTGCAGGAAAGGAAAATGCAGCCGGCCTTACGGTTCACTGCGAGCCTCGCGAAACAGGCAGCGGAAACCTCTATACATGCACAGTTACAGACAACAATATTCCGGATGAAATCTACGATGCCATCCGCAACAGCATGGAGGCATGTTTTGCATCCGGAATCAAATGGGGCTATCCTTGTACAGATACAGCCATTACTGTTACTGGTATCAAGTATGATGAAACAACTGCATCTACCTTTGCCTTTGAGGCAGCTGCGGCAGAAGCTTTCGACAAGGTATGCTGTTCCGCAAATCCTGAGATGCTTGAACCTGTCATGAACGTTGACATTGAAAGTCCGACTGAATTTGTCGGCGATGCAATGAGTCAGGTTACCCAGCGTGGCGGAATGATCCAGAGCATGGAAGACAAGGCAGGTGGTTCCGTAGTTCACGCACAGGCACCGATGGCAAAGATGTTCGGCTTTACGACGACATTGCGTTCCGTTACACAGGGACGTGCTAGCTTTGGCATGACATTCAGCCACTTCCAGAAGAAGACAAACTAGAAAGAAATGAAAAAGAGCATATTGTGTGTCACAGCCCTGGTTGAAACTTCTCCGCAGGCTTTGCCCCTGGGGGCGGCTTGCATATGCTCTTCAATCAATCACGCTTCCGAAACAAAGGATCTTTTCTCAGCAAAACTATTCGATTTTTCTCTCGAAGACAGCTATGACCTTGAAAAAATTTCGGATGATATATGTTCTGACAAAACTCTTTATGCAGTGTCTTTCAGCATCTATGTATGGAACAGAAATGTTCTCGAAAAACTTTGCGGCCTCATAAAGGAAAAAAGACCTGAGGTGTTTTCCATAGCTGGAGGCCCGGAAGTTACGGCAAATCCCTTCAGTTTCAAAAACTTTGACTGGCTTTGTTCAGGCGAAGGTGAAAGCTCCGTTGTGCATCTTTTGAGCGGTCTTGAAAAGAAACAGGCTCCTGAGATCCAGGGCGTCTATAAAAACGGAACTGGGGCTAATGAAAAGGAATCCGTACGCTCCATGCCTTGTCCTGTTGAAAATCTTCCATCTCCTTATCTTGACGGAACCCTTGATGTAAAAAAATACGGTGGTGCCCTTTGGGAACTTGCCCGTGGCTGTCCCTTCAAATGTTCCTATTGCTATGAAAGCAAGGGCGAAAAAAGAATCAAATATTTTCCGATGGAGCGTCTGGAAAAGGAACTGGATTACTTTGCACGCAACAAGGTTCCCCAGGTTTTTGTCCTTGATCCTACCTATAATGCCGGCAAGCAGCGAGCGCTTGAGATGCTGAAACTTATAAAAAAGAAGACTCCTGATACCTTCTACTATTTCGAGGCCCGTGCGGAATTCATAGACCGTCAGCTGGCAAAGGCTTTTGCGGAAATTCCTTGCAGCCTTCAGTTTGGATTGCAAAGTGCTGATGAAGAAGTATTGAAGAAAGTAAACAGAACCTTCAATAAAAAAACTTTTCAGAAAAATATAGGCCTTTTGAATGAAACCGGTGCCATTTTTGGTTTTGACCTCATATATGGTCTGCCTGGCGACACTTTCAAGGGATTCAAGGCAAGCATAGATTTTGCACTTTCCCTGTACCCGAATAATCTTGAACTTTTCTGCCTTGCTGTTCTTCCTGGAACCGATCTTGCGGAACAGGCTCTTGAACTTGGACTTACATGGCAGCATGAAGCTCCATATCTTGTGACGGACTCCACAAGTTTTCACAGTGAGGGAATTGAAAGGGCGAGAAGCCTGTCCAGGTGCATAAACTGGTTTTACAACGACGGAAGGGCTGTGCCATGGTTCATGAACCTGGTTCACCCATTGAAGGAAAAACCTTCCGAATTTTTCACCGGCTTTGAAAAATACTGCTGGCAGAATGATATTGACTGTGAGTCCGGTGATTTTGCTTTCATCACTAAAAACCAGATGGAATTCATCTCAGGCAGATATGCTGAAAAGCATCTTGATAAAATGATTCCAGCTGCCCGTGACCTCATCGCCATGAACAACGCATTGAGCCTTGTGACTGCCGATGGAAAGGAATCAGTCCTTGAGCTTTCATATCATCCCGATGACCTTATGAGTGAATACGGAACCGACATTTTCTTTTTTGCCCAGAATGCAGGAAAATATAAAAACCGTACCAGGGTCTTTGCCGGAAAAAACGGACCTGACTGGCAGGTCCTGAAAAAATAGTCTAGTAGTTATACCAGCCGCTTGCAGTCTGGTCAGCCATCTGAATGAGAAGCACCAGAGGATTTTCCAGAAAATTCGAGTAGTTCATCATTTCGGTATCAGTAACATCGCTGAACCCCATGTGGCGGCTTATGGCTTCAAGAACGTGCCGTTTCTTAAGGTAGGATGGCATGGTTTCAAGCAATAGAAGCACCGATTCGTTTCCGTGTCCAAGGTTTCTGTTGCCGTCTTTGACGGTGAAGTATGGAGTTTTCTTCCAGTTGCCAAAAATGTCCTTTGTGTTCCTGAAGCTTGTTGAATAGAATCCTGCCTTGCAGAAATCATGGGCAATAGCCGCAACAAAGATGTCACCCGCGGTGAAACTGTATTTTTCTGCATGGACTGTCTTCATGAAATCGATGAAAAAGGCTCCTGTAAATTTCAGGGCCTGGTATGCCACCTGGAGGGAATGTACGCAAAGGCCACCGTCAAAATTTCCGTGGAATCTGGTTGAGGCTGGGGAAGTGTAGAATTCGTGGTTTTCCATCCATGAAAGGAATGAAGTCCTTTCTTCTGCGTTTTCGATGGATTTTTCCGCCATCTGGCTTACTGTGAGCTTTATTTTTTCAATGTCAAAGCCTTCGTTTGTTATGGGCATGTTGTTTTCAAAAATTGCGATCAGGTCGTTTACATCGCACATGAGTTTTTCAAGTTCTTCTTTATTCATAAAATCTCCATTAATCATTAACAATATAAAATATTAAAACCCTTTTGGCAAATAAAGATAAAATCAGGTTGTTTGAATTTTTTCTTCCTTTATGGTAGATTTATCCATAAAATTTGGAGATTACTATGTCTTTGTCTGATTTGTATAGAAAAGATTTCAATATATTCAATGCGCCGCAGAACAAGGGTGTGATTTACCTCGACAATGCGGCCACAACCCATAGACCTCAGTGTGTCATTGATGCCATCAGCAATTTTTACAACAATGACAATGCAAATCCTCTTCGCGGGCTTTATGGTCTCAGCGTAAGGGCTACGGATGACTATGAGAATTCCAGGGCAGTCGTTGGATCGTTCATTGGTTCCGCCTGTGCTGAAGAAATCATTTTTACACGCAATGCTTCCGAAAGCCTCAATCTGGTGGCCTATACCTACGGAATGCAGAATGTTGGTGAAGGTGACGAAATCGTAATCAGCTGCATGGAACACCATTCCAACATCCTTCCGTGGCAGATGGTCTGCAAGGCAAAAAAAGCAAAGCTTGTATGGCTTGAGTGCGGTGACGATGCTGTCATTACAAAAGAAGAATACGAAAGCAAGATTACGGCAAAGACAAAAATTGTTTCCATCGCACATGTAAGCAATGTTTTTGGAATTACAAATCCTGTCAGGGAAATTGCATCCTATGCCCATAAGGTTTCTCCTGGCTGTGTTGTTGTGGTTGACGGTGCTCAGAGTACTCCCCATATGAAAGTAAATGTTCAGGACATTGGTGCTGATTTCTTTGCTTTCAGTGGTCATAAACTTTGCGCCCCAATGGGAATCGGTGCCCTTTACGGACGCAAGGAACTTCTTGAGAATATGCAGCCATTCATGCGTGGCGGTGAAATGATTGAATACGTTACCCGTGAAGATGCAACTTACGCCGAGGTTCCCCATAAGTTTGAAGCCGGAACTGTAAATGCCAGCGGTGCAGTAGGTCTTGCCGCCGCCATCAAATACATTGAAAATGTTGGTCTTGAAAACATCGAGGAAAATGACAACCGCCTTGCCCAGGTTATAATGGAAGGCCTTTCAAAGAATCCTTACGTCCACATAATCGGAAACAAGGATTATAAAAAGCACTGCGGAATCGTTACTTTCACCATTGACGGCGTTCATCCCCACGACATTTCTTCCATTCTTGATTCTGAAAACGTTGCCATCAGGGCCGGACATCACTGCGCACAGCCGTTGATGCAGAAACTTGGAGTCGGTTCCACTGCAAGAGCCAGCTGCTATTTCTACAATACGGAAGAGGAATGCGAAACTTTTGTAGAGAAGGTCAGCCATGTCCGCGAGTGGATGGGGTATAAGTAATTGATAATTAAGAATTATGAATTAGGAATTAAAAATTATGAATTATGAATTATGAATTGGAGTAACTATGGATCTTAAAGCACTTTATCAGGAAATATTGAACGAGCATAACCTTAATCCAAACAATAAGGGAGAAACTTCAGACGCCAATTTTGTTCTTCGTGGAGTCAATCCAAGCTGTGGCGATGACATTACACTCAATTTGAAAGTCAGTGATGACGGCATCATTACAGGCGGAACTTTTTCTGGTTCAGGTTGTGCCATAAGCCAGGCCAGTGTAGACATGATGCTTGATAATGTCATTGGAAAAACAAAAGAAGAGGCCCTTCGCCTTGCATCTCTTTTCATGGACATGATCAAGGGAAAAGCCCAGGGTGATGAACTTGAAGATCTTGATGAGGCCGCAAGCCTTCAGAATATCAGTACAATGCCGGCACGCGTAAAATGTGCGGTTCTTGGATGGCACACTCTGGAAGAAATGCTCAAGAACGGCAAGACTACGGCAACCGGAACAGCTGAGCACTGTTCAACTTCAACGGAAGGAATGTGATATGAATCCAAATATTGTAAGAGTTCTCCTTAAGCCAAAAGAGGATAGGGAAATAAACCAGGGATTTCCTTGGGTTTTTGACAATGAAATTGCTTCCGTCAAATACAATGCAAAAGACGGAACAGGCGTAAAGACCTCATCCCTTGCTGACTGCGATGTTGACGATGGCACAGTCGTTGAAGTCTGCACCAATGCAGGCGGTTTCCTTGGTACCGGTGTAATCAACAGAAAATCTAAGATCACTATCCGTATTTTCAGCCGTGAACATGCAGACCAGATAATGGAAGACACCTATGGCTACTGGGATAAGGTAATCCGCAATGCCGTAAACATCAGAAAACTTAATTTTGCTGAAAACGACAGCTACCGTCTCATTTTTGGTGAAGCGGATTTTGTTCCGGGACTTATCTGTGAACGCTATGTAGATGACGGAAAGGTCTATCTTGTGATTCAGTTCCTTGCACTTGCATGTGAAATATTCAGAAAGGAAATTCTTGCCGCTCTGGAAAAAGCATGTGATCCATATGCCATCTATGAGCGCAGCGATGCCGCAGTCCGCGAAAAGGAAGGTCTTTCTGAAAAGGCCGGCTGGATCGGCAAGGTTGGAAAGGAAGTCATAACCATCGTTGAAAACGGAATCAAGATAGAAGTCGATCTTGCCCGCGGTCAGAAAACTGGCTACTTCCTCGACCAGAAATTCAACCGTGCCCGTGTTGCGGAATTCTGCCGTGGTAAAAAGGTTCTTGATACCTTCACCCATACAGGTGCTTTCGGGCTTAATGCCTTCAAGGCTGGTGCAAAGGAAGTTGTAAGCGTCGACATTTCAGACGAAGCTGTTAATCTCGTCAACAGAAACATAGAAAACAACGGTGCGTCAAAAGTCGTAAAGGCTGTATGTGCCGATGTCTTTGATGTCCTCAAGAAGTATGAGACAGAAGGTGAAAAATTCGATGTGATCATCCTTGATCCTCCGGCATTCACGAAGAAGGCGAAGTCCATCGAAAAGGCTTACGGCGGATATAAGGAAATCAACCTCCGTGCCATGAGGCTCCTTAACGAAGGCGGAATTCTTGTCACATGTTCATGTTCACATTATTTTGATGAAAATACTTTCTATGACATGATCATGCATGCCGCAAAGGACAGCCACAAGAGGGTTCAGGTTCTTGAAAAGCGTGGTGCCGCTCCGGACCATCCTGTTCTTCTTGGATATCCAAAGAGCGAATACCTTAAGTGCGCAATATGCAGAGTTCTGTAAATACAGTCGTCCTTCTTGGCCCTACAGCCGTGGGAAAGACATGGCTTGGAGTTCAGCTTGCACGGCATTTTGGATGGGAAATAATCTCCGCTGATTCAAGGCAGGTCTACAAAGGCCTGGATCTTGGAAGCGGCAAGGACATCAATGAATATTCAGAAGGGGGCAGTCCCGTTCCCTACCATCTCATAGACATAACGACTCTTGCAAGTGAATACAACGTGTTCAACTTTCAGCAGGATTTTTATAGAATTTTCTCGGACTTCCAGAAAGAAAAGAAAATGTCATTCATCGTCGGCGGAACCGGAATGTATATCGATTCCGTCGTAAGGGACTATGAGCTCATTCCAGTTCCTGAAAATCCGCAGCTTCATCAGCAGCTTATGGAAAGGCCTCTTGAAGATCTTGCAAAGGAACTTCTGTCGTTAAAGCCGGATCTCCATAACAAGAGCGACCTTGTGCTCAAGGATCGTGTGGTAAAGGCCCTTGAAATCGAAATGTTCAAAAGATCTCCTGAAGGAAAGGCAGTTCTGGAAGAAAAGAACTCACGGCCTAAGGTGAAGTCTTTCGTTATCGGTACGACCATAGACCGCAGCAATCTCCATAAAAACATTGAGAAAAGACTTTTTGAAAGAATTGACCAGGGAATGATCGAGGAAGTTGAAAACCTCCACAAGGAATTCTCATGGGAACGCCTTGAAAAACTTGGACTTGAGTACCGTTATGTAAGTTTCTTTCTGGAAGGAAAAATTCAGACTAAAAAAGAAATGGCAGACGAACTTTATCATGCCATCTGCCAGTTTGCCAAACGCCAGGAAACATGGTTCCGCGGAATGGAAAGAAAAGGTGTAGAAATTCACTGGCTGCCTGATGATAACGATAAGCAGGTTAAGCTTAATGCAGCCTTGGATTTACTTTCTTAATAGTAATCTCGATTGCATCGCAATCGAGGGGCGAAAGTTAGCTCCGCAGTAAGTAACTTTTTAAGCAAACGCTTTCGCCCTAGATGTTGGCAGCCATTCTGTCTTCGGCTGTCTCAATCTTTGTAAGGTAGCCTGTTCTGATGCAGGATTCAAACAACGACTTTGAGATGAAATCAGTCGTGATGTCGTCGTATCCGTCCTTGTCGCGAACGATCCTTACAACAAAACCGTCTTCTGTTTCCTTGATGATTGTCATGTAGTCGCTTGAGTTTCCAATGCTTTTAAGTGTGTAGTATGCCATATTTTACCCCTCTGACAGGAAATCAACGCTGTTGGTATTGATCTCCAAAATATTAGCTTTAAACTCCCGGGTTTATCCCCTGTATTTATATTTTCGGAATCTGAAAAAAATTGTTTAGTTTTTTATGGCAAAAGTATACAATCAGGATATGAGTTTCGTTGATGTCCATTTTCATCTTGTTCCCTCTGTTGAACTGTGCGGAAAGAATTCTGTCCTTGATTTCTACGGAACTGAAAACTTTGCCGTTACCTGTGCCCACAGTCCCCAGGAATTCCAGAAGCAGGAGTTGTTCATACAGGAAAATGGACTTGAAAAAAACATCATCCAGGCCTTTGGAATTCATCCCCAGATGCCATTGATTTCCTTTGCCGGCCATCTTGAGATGCTTCTAAAAGAGAAACGCGTATCTGCCATAGGTGAGACAGGATTCGATTTTTTTACGGAAGAATACAGGCTTAAGCAGGCGGAACAGCTGGAATCCTTCCTTGCATGCCTGGAGCTTGGGGTTGAGTATTCGGTGCCTCTTGTGGTCCATGACAGAAAAGCTCTGGACATCCTGTTTTCCTATACAGGTCTTCTGAAAAAATTACCATTTGTCCTTTTTCATTCCTTTGCTTTTTCTTCTGTGGAAGCCCGGTCCATTCTTTCCCATGGAGTAAATGCCTATTTCTCTTTTTCCAAGCAGATACTAAACGGAAATAAAAAGGCACTTTCGTGCATGGCTGATCTGAGTCTGGACAGGCTGTTCATGGAAACGGATGCTCCCTACCAGACATTGAAGGGCGAATCAACTACTTTGCCTTCGGAAATCACAAGGGTCTATGAGGAAGGTGCAAGGATAAAAAAAATGTCCCTTGATTCCTTCTGCCAGAAAACAAGGGATAATTTCAAATTCCTATTTGGTCTTTGATGAAGTTTTTTTTGCCACGGTGCTTTTCTTTTCCGCAGTCTTTTTGGCCGGCGTTTTTTTCACCGCAGTCTTTTTTACCGCCTTTTCTTTGACTGCAGTTTTCTTTGTGGCTGTTTTCTTTGTCTCCGCAGCTTTTTTTGTCTCCGCAGTTTTCTTTGCAGGTGCCCTGACTTTTGATGTTTTTTTCACCGGGGCCGTCACTTTTTCTTCTGCTGCTTCTGTTTTTTGCTCTTCAGCGGAACTCGTTTCCTCGGGAAGGCAGTATTTCATGATGAATGAAGAAATAGTTCTTCTGACATATCTTTCAAGGCGCTGTGGCACACGATGGCAGTCGGAAAGCATTTTTGCCGTGGCAAGAAGCAGAGCGATGAAAATCAATATTGGAAGCCAGTCTCCGCAGGTGGAATAGATTGTGTTTTTCCGTTCGTAGACAGGAATTTCCCAAGCTCCGGAACATTCCTCAAAAAGCGGCATGTCCTTGAGAATTCTTCCTGCAGGGTCGACGACTACGGAATATCCGGAATTGGCACAGCGCACAAGGGTAGTCCTGAATTCAATGGCAAGGTAGCTTGCAACTATGAAGTGCTGTATTTCAGAAGAATTGGTCTTTGACCAGGAATCGTTGGTGATGTTCAGAAAAATTTCACTGCCCATGTTGTACAGGTTTCTGCATACTGAAGGGAAAGAATCCTCAAAGCAGATGGGTGTCGTGAAATTCACATAGGAATATGGATTGCGGTCTGCTCCATCAATGTATTTCCTTGTGAGGTCGAAATTGTTTTTTCCCTGGTCATCCAGAGCTATTGTTTCGTACAGCTTATGGCCCGTGTATAGGGGAGGAACGTCATTGTCCTTGAGTTCAACGGGGATGCTGAAAAGAACATACTGGAATCCCGAAGTAAGGGTAGAAGCAAAACCGACCACATTCTTCATGAAGTAGTTCATGAGGGGGTTGTCGGAATAAGGAATTTTTTCCGCGAAAGGAACAAGCTGGATTTTGCTGTAGAATCCGGAATAGTTTCCGTCAACGTCAAAAAGGATGGCGCTGTTGGAATACTGCTTTTTCTTGCTGTTTACCCTGGTTCCGCCTCCGATGATGAATGGAACTCTTTTTGAATTGATGTATCCCTCAAGGGATGCGTCTCTAGGAAAACCGGAGTAGTAGAATCTTGCTGCAGGAAAATTCTTTGAGAGAACTCCTTCGCTCCATACTACAAGATCAGGTTTCTCATCATTTTTCCTGAATTCCTCAATGGCTTCGTCTGTCAGTCTCTTAGACACGGAGATTGAAGTCTCGTCGCCTGATTCCCATGGATCCACATTCTGCTGAACAAGAACCGCGTTGAAAGTTTTCTCCGGGATCCGTGGTATGGACCAGTTGATGATTCCGTAGATTCCGGCGAGGGCAAAAAGGGATGCTGTAAAGTAAAGGCACTGCCTGTAGTTTTCGACGAGTTTTCGTTCCGGCTGAACAAGTCCAAGCAAGGGAATGCCTTCCGCAAAGAGGGCTGAGAAAAGTGCGTAGATGAAAGTAATTCCCCAGACTCCAGTCACATCGGCAATCTGTGTAAAGATTTTCCAGTTGTAGGCTCCCATGGAAAGAGTTCCCCAGGGATAACCCATGGCTCCTGTGGATTTTACGTATTCATAAAGAACCCAGACTGAGGCAAACCAGACCATCCTTTTAAATTGAATATAACGTTTTGTTCCGATTGATTCCTGAAGGTCATCGGTTTTTTTATGGAATGAAGGAAAAATCCAGGCAATCAGGCCAAAAGTTCCGCCTTCAAAAGCTGTTCCGGCTGCGCTTGCTCCAAGAGTAAAGGCTGCGAAACCATGGAAATTGGCAAGCCAGTAACTTGAGATCAAATGGACAGTAAGGGTCTGGATGAAAAATATAACAAAAGATTCTTTGTATGATTTTGCTTTGTATAGTGCGATGTATAGCGGCGCAAGGCAGAAAAGGGTAAGGAAAGGAGAGCCGAATGGAAGAAGCTCATTTGCTATGGCAAGGGCCTCTATGACGCCCGAAAATACAGCATAAAAAACTTGTAAAACAGTAAAATTCATTGTATTATTTTAGTAGTATATATAGAAAAATTCAACAATATTTAGTGTTCCTGGGGAAGCAAGACGTTCACGGAATGCTCAGTTTGTATTGAAAAAAGTCGGGAGGGAAATATGGATAAAGTAATTGCCGAGCATAAGAAGGAGTATGGGGTAAAGCCTTCTGTCATTTCCCAGGCACCGGGTCGCTTCCATCTTTGTGGAGAGCATTCATGGATGTTCAGGGACAAGACCCTTTCTATGGCAGTAAATCTTCCGGTATATGTTGCCGGATCCCTTCGCGATGACACCAGCTTCAGATTCAATTTCGTTCAGCTTGAAGAAAAAAAACATGCCAATTTAAGTTCCCTTAAGCTAAAAAAAGAGGACAAGTGGGCCAATTCCGTAAAGTCCGTTCTCTATGGCTTTGCAAGCGGAAATTTTGAGCTCAAGGGAATCGATTTTACCATCTACACGGACATTCTTCCTTCCGCAGGCTTTGGAATTACTACGGCCATCAAGGTTGCTTCTGCCTGGGTTATCAGGGAACTTTGTGGAATCAAGTGCCCTCAGGATCAGATGCTCAAGG
>CALELJ010000026.1 GCA_937902445.1 uncultured Treponema sp.
TCAATCGGTAAACAGGGACGGCTTTCGATAACTCTTTACAATAAAGATGACGAGTTCCAGGAAGTAAAGGAAAACATCGAAAGCAAGATGGCTTCAAACAACAAGAAGAAATCCCTTATCGACTTCTATCGACAGATGCCGGAGGGACAGGAAGGTACCGATCTGGGATTGTATTACCTTTCATATCTTGAAGATGCCTGTAAGAAAGTCAACATCAAGTTTGAATCTCTTGTCAACCAGTCGTCAACAAGTGACCTGACTATCATCAACTTGAAGTTTAATTTCTGATGAGTAGTTTTCCCCGCGTCCTGGCCGCAATTTTACTTTCTTTTTTTCTCTTTTCATGCTCAAGCGAGGATCCGTCTGTTTCTTCTTCAAGCTATAAGCTGATATATGACTTTAAGGATGAGGAATCCCTGCCTGATGTTTCCCTCTCTGTTTTTGTTGCTGTTGAATCTGATGAGACACGAGGAGAATCCCTCAGGATAATCAATGAAAAAAGTGGTCTGGAATGGAAATGTTCCGGCGCTGAACTTAGAAAAATTGAAGCCAATGAAGACAATAAATGGGTCGGTTATACCAATTTCCGTCCTGCAAAGGATTCAAGTTTTCCAAAGGGACTTTATTCCGTTTGTTATGAGGATAAATCGGAGCTGGAAGCCGAGTCATCATTCAGGCTGCTGTATCCGGATGAACTTGCCGGCGCAAAGAGCACTGATTTTCCGCAGATATTTACTGTTCCGTCTGTTAAAAAAATTGCCATATATTCCAACGAAGATGAACTTCTTTTCTTTGGCGAAGAACCACATACCTGGGAAAACAACGAGAATATTCTTATGGAATTGAAGACAGCCTGGTGCAAAAGGGTCTGTTACTGCATAAATGGAAATTCAGTTTTATGCCTTATGCCCCCTGTAGAGCTTGGGAATAAAAACTACATAAAAGAAAATAAAAGCGAGGAAAATTAATGCCAGACAACGTCAGTGAAAATTTAGAAAGAACGGATGATGATTCTGACAATTCGATCTTTAGAAGGCCTGTCAGGACTTTTGTCATAAGGGCAGGTCGCCTTACTGCAAGCGAAAGAAAAAGTTATGAAGAACTTCATCATGTCTGGTGCATCCCTTATGAACACAAGACTCTTAACTACACGGAAATATTCAGCAACACAAATCCTGTGGTTATGGAAATCGGTTTTGGAATGGGACATGCTACGTCTATAATCGCTGAAAACAATCCTGATACAAATTATCTTGGCAGTGAAGTCCATGTACCTGGTGTGGGCAGACTTCTTGGAGACATTAAGAGCAGGCAGCTCAAAAATCTATACATAATTGAACATGATGCCCTTGAGATTCTTGAGACAATGATTCCTGACAATTCCCTTGCCGGGTTCCATATTTTCTTTCCTGATCCATGGCCTAAGAAAAAACATCACAAAAGAAGGATGCTTCAGCGTCCACGTACTGATCTTCTTGCAAAAAAACTTGCTCCTGGCGGTTATCTTTATTTTGCAACTGACTGGCAGGAATATGCGGAAAGTGCTCTTGAAGAGTTGAAATTGACCGAAGGTCTTGTCAATAAATATGAAGGTTATGCTCCTCACCAGGAATGGAGACCGCGCACGAAATTTGAGCAGAAAGGACTTGATGCCGGTCGTGATATATACGAACTTTTCTTTGTAAAAGAATAGACTGTATGCGGGAGGGGATATGGATTTGTTTGATATTGAAGATGCCGCCAGAAAAAGCAATGAGGACCTTAAGAATTCATCCGTAAATAGAATCAAGGAACTGGAAACACTCATAGTAAGATACCAGAATTCCTATTACAACGGTGAAAGTGAAATTCCTGATTCTGATTTCGACAGGCTGTGGGATGAGCTTAAGTCCCTTGATCCTTCAAATCCAATCCTTCATAAAGTCGGTGCCGACAGTGGTAATTTTGAAAAAGCTCCCCACGTAATGCCTATGGGCAGCCAGGAAAAAGCCGCCAATCCTGAGGAATTCCTCGAGTGGGCAAAGAAACACGAATACAACGAATATCTTGTTGAATACAAGCTTGATGGTGCCAGTCTTGAACTGCAATATAAAAACGGAAAACTTTTAAGGGCAGTTACACGTGGAGACGGATCCATAGGTGATGTCATCACTGACAATGCCGTAAAAATGAAGGGTGTCGTCCAGAAACTTTCATCCGATTTCTCTGGTGGCATCCGCGGTGAAGTAATCATGACCCATCAGGTGCATAAAAACCTTTACTCCGACAAGGCCAACTGCCGCAATGCCGCCAACGGTTTGATGAAAAGAAAGGACGGAGAAGGATCAGAAAACCTTACGCTTATTGTATATGACGTATGGTCTACAGATGGTGAACAGCCTTTCAAGGATGAGGAAGGCAAGCTGGATTTTCTGAAATCCAATGGTTTTGAAACTGTTCCCCTTGTTATTGTCGGCTCTTCCCATGAGGTGATTGCATATCGGGAAAAGGTAATGGAAATGAGAAAGTCCCTTGATTATGACATTGATGGTCTTGTAATCAAGGAACGTGCTGTCAATCATGAGGATGCTTCCCGTGACAGACCTGAACATCAGATAGCCTTTAAATTCAGTCTGGAGGAAGCGGTTTCTGTCCTGCGTCAGGTTGAATGGGGTGAAACCGGATCTACATACACTCCAGTCGCTGTCTTTGATCCTGTTGAACTCAACGGAACAACTGTCAGACGCGCATCACTTGTAAACACAAACCTGATAAATTCCCTTGATCTGAAAATCGGAAGTCATGTTGTCGTTGTAAAACGTGGGGAAATCATTCCAAAAATCATCAGCGTTGTTCCTGCCATGTCAAATGAGGAACTTACAGAAATTGAAATTCCATGCAGATGCGGAACATGTGGCAGCGACCTTGTTGATGAGGGAACCAGATTGTTCTGCCCAAACAAAGAGTGTTCAAAGAAAGTTCTTCACCAGCTTTTAAAATGGGTTTCCGTGGTTGACATACGTGACCTTGGAGAGACACTTGTTACCCAGCTTTTCAACAGCTCCCTTGTGAAATCCATATCAGACATCTATAAACTTACGGTGGAAGACCTGACTCCCTATTTTCTTGATGCGGAAAGCATTGAAGCCGGGAAAAAATCGTTGGGTGCTGAAAAAGTCTATGCCTCGATACAGGGACACAGAAAAGTTTCCCTTGCGAAATTCATTGCTGGTTTTGACATTGAGGGAATAGGCGAGACTGTTGTTGAAACCCTTATGAACGAGGGTTATTCAACTTTGGACAAAATGGTTTGTGCCACAGAAGCTGAAATTGCAAATGTATATCGCTTTGCTGAAATTCTTGCCCATACTTTCGTAAGCGGAATATCGGATAACAAGGACGAAATGCTGGCCCTGGTAAATGATGGAACAATTACCCTTGTCCAGGGAGAAAACAAAGGTTCTCTGGCGGGACTTTCCTTCTGCTTTACCGGAGAACTTAAAACCATGAAGCGTGCCGATGCCCAGAACATGGTCAAGGAAAAAGGCGGATCTGTAAAGTCTTCTGTTGTTAAAGGTTTAAGCTATCTTGTGACAAATGATACTGCCAGCGGATCCTCAAAAAACAAAAAGGCAGCCGAGCTTGGCGTGCCTATTGTAAATGAGGAAGAATTCCTTAAGCTTGTTCAGCAGTGATCAGCTTTTTTTCTTTCCAAGGTAGGCTTCCTTGACGCTTTCATTTTCAAGGAGTTCCTTTCCGCTTCCTGTAAGTACGATTTTTCCTGTTTCAAGAACATAGCCAAGATCGGCTGTTTTCAATGCCATGTTTGCGTTCTGTTCAATCAGGAGAATTGTGACTCCAGTTTTGTTTACTTCCTTTATGATGGAAAAAATATCCTGTACTACGAGAGGTGCAAGACCAAGTGATGGTTCATCCATCATCATGAGTTTTGGACGGCTCATGAGGGCGCGGCCTACTGCAAGCATCTGCTGTTCACCACCGGAAAGTGTTCCGGCGTACTGCCAGTTTCTTTCCTTGAGGCGTGGAAAGAGGGAATAAACCCATTCCATGTCTTTTTCGATTTCCTTTTTGTCATTTCTAAGGTATGCGCCGATTCTAAGGTTTTCTGCTACAGTAAGGTCTGTGAAAACTTTGCGTCCCTCCGGAACAAGAGCGATTCCTTCGGAAACTGTCCTGTATACTTTGTTTCCTACAATGTTGTTTCCAAGAAAGGAAATTTCACCTGATTCGGGTGAAACGATTCCTGCAATGGATTTAAGGAGTGTTGATTTTCCGGCACCGTTGGCACCAATCAGAGTTACGATTTTTCCTTCCGGTACTTCGAGACTTACATTCTGAAGAGCCTTGATTCCGCCGTATGATACGTTAAGATTGTTTATTTTAAGCATTGTGGACTCCCATTATGATACTTTTTCTTCGCCAAGATAAGCGGAAATAACTACAGGGTCGTTCTGTACTTCTTCAGGAGTTCCCTTTGAAATGAGGGCTCCAAAGTTAAGAACGTAGATTCTGTCCGAAATGTTCATTACAAGATCCATGTGGTGTTCAATCATGAAAACAGTAAGCTTGAAGTCGTCACGGATTTTATAGATGAAGTCTGTCAGGTCCTGTGTTTCCTGAGGATTCATGCCGGCTGCAGGTTCGTCAAGAAGAAGAAGTGATGGGTTAGTTGCAAGGGCGCGGGCAATTTCAAGTCGGCGCTGAAGACCATATGGAAGGGAAGTGCATTTTTCATTGCGGACATCATAAAGTCCAAGAATGTTGAGAAGCTCCTCCGTTTCCTGTCTCTGTGCCTTTTCTTCCTTTGAGTTCAGTCTGAATGTTGCAGAAAATACATTGCTGGTTCTTCTGCAGTGCTTTGCGATGAGAACATTGTCGAATACACTCTGGCTTTTCCACAGACGGATGTTCTGGAATGTACGGGCGATTCCAAGTTTTGTAATCTTGTCCGGAGTAGGTTCAAGGTGATCAGTGTACATGTTGCTGTTCATTCCGGCATAGAGTTTCTTCATCTTTCCGCGGGGATAGTTTTCAATGATTTTGTTTCCGTTGAAATAAACAGCGCCGTTTGTAGGTGAATAGACACCTGTTGCGACATTGAATGCCGTTGTTTTTCCGGCTCCGTTTGGACCGATCAGGGAAACGATTTCGTTTTTGTTTACTTCAAGAGACAGATTGTTTACAGCCACAACACCACCAAACTGCATTGTGACGTTTTCCATTTTAAGTACGTTTTCTTCCATGTTTTCTATTCTCCTGATTTACCGGAAAGGGATGGATTTTTCTTTTTGCCAAGGGATTTGAAAAATCTCATGATGCCTGCAATGTTGAATTCATTTTCACCCATAATGCCACGCTGGTAGAAAAGAACGATGGCCATGATGATTACGCTGAATACAACCTTGCGGAATCCAGGTTTCATGAATCCAAGGTGAAGTCCCCCGACAAAAACATTCGAGTTGTCAAGGAATCTGAGCCACCATTCAGAGCATGCGATGAAAAGGAAACTTGAGATGCAGCTTCCTGTAACGGAACCCATACCGCCGATTACGACGATAAGAAGAATTTCATAGGTCATGGCAGACTTGAACTGGTTTGCCTGGATTGTTGTCTGGAACATGGCAAGCAAAGCACCTGAAATTCCTGCAAAGAAGGAACTGATTACAAAAGCCATTCTCTTGTGGTGTGCAAGATTGATTCCCATGGCTTCTGCCGCAACTTCATCGTCGCGGATTGCCTTGAATGCACGTCCATAAGTTGAATTAATCAGCAGGACTATGATTGCTATACAGACAGCCGCTACTGCGAATGGAAACAATGTGGAACGGAAAACTGGATAACGGCGCAGAAGGTTTGAACCGTTTGTGATTACGCCAAGCTTGTCCCACTGAAAAAGGGCGCGGATAATCTCGGCAAAACCAAGGGTTGCGATTGCAAGGTAGTCGGATTTGAGGCGCAAAACCGGAAGTCCGATGAGGAAGGCGATGAAAGCTGCTACAAGACCTGCAAGAATCATTGCCGCAAAAAGAGGAATCGTAAACTGAATGAGTCCACCGTCGAAATACTGGTAAACCTGGGCACGGGAAGCCACAGGAATGGTGAATATGGCGTAGGTGTAGGCACCAAGAAGCATGAAGCCGGCCTGTCCCAGTGAAAACAGTCCTGTGAAGCCGTTGAGAAGGTTCATGCTTACGGCAACGAGGGCATAGATTGCACCTTTTTTGAGTACAGTAAAGAGCATGGAAGTTCTTGGGAGTACCTGCTCAAGAATGGCAACGACAACGAAAAGCAAAGCCAGGAGGGCAAAGCTTATAAATGTATTCCTGTTTTTTCTGATATCAATCATCTGCTTGTCTCCTTATACTTTGTCTGTCTGCTTTTCACCGAAAAGTCCTGTCGGCATGAACATCAGGACGATGATGAGAAGGACGAAAGTGAAGGCATCGCTGAATGTTGTCCAGCCAAGGCCCTTGATGATGTTTTCACAGATGCCGATTACAAAAGCACCGATAACGGCTCCTGGAATTGATCCGATTCCACCGAAAACAGCCGCAACGAAAGCCTTGAGTCCCGGCATTCCGCCTGCTGTTGGAGTGACGCCGGTGTAGTTGGAGAAGAAGAGGAGTGAGCCGACAGCAGCAAGAGTTGAACCGATGACAAAAGTTGTACTGATGACCCTGTTGATTCTGATGCCCATAAGGTTTGATGTCTCAAAATCCTTTGATACGGCGCGCATGGCCATACCGATCTTTGTGTGCTTGATGAGCATTACCAGGGCAACAACAAGTGCGACAGTAAGGAAAGGAGTGATGACAGTAACTCTCTTTGTCATTGCAGAGGCAATCTGTATAGGATCTGAGATCCATGGAATAGGAGGATAATACTTTGTAAGACCACCGGTGATGTAGAGAGCGATATTCTGCAGGAGGTATGACATTCCGATGGCAGAGATCATGATTGACATGCGCGGTGCCTCTCTAAGCGGTTTGTAGGCGATACGCTCAATTGAAAAGCCAAAGAATGCCGTAAGAAGAATTGTAAATGGAATCGAAACATAAAGCGGCATGCATGTGTAGAGATAGATCATGATGAGACCTGATGCCATGAAAACGTCTCCATGGGCAAAGTTGATGAGGCGAAGGATGCCGTACACCATGGTATATCCTATGGCGATGAGGGCATACTGGCCTCCGGTTGAAATTCCCGCCAGGATATAAGGCAGATTTGTGTTGAAGAAATCCATTTCAATACTCCGTCTGTTGATTTTTGTTATCAATGATCATTCAAGTCCTTGAGTGATTACTGATAACAAAAATCAGCCCCGCAGGGCTGATTTTTATTCAATTAGTTGATCTTCTGGATAGCAACGAATTCCCATGTTGCATCGTTGTTGTTTGCGTGCTTGATGTATGCACCGTCACGCTTTGCATCACCAGTTGCATCGAATTCGATGAGACCTGTGATACCTGTGTAGCTGATTCCAGGGAGAGCCTTCATGATGTCTTCACCCTTTGTTGAACCTGCTGCCTTGATTGCCTCAAGTGCAACATTGTATGCGTCGTATGCCATTACAGGGTTTGCTGCAACGATATCGTTTCCGCCGTTGTCTGTGAGGTATTCGTTCTTTGAGTTGATCCATGCGCGGAAGTCCTTTACAAAGTCTGCGACTCTTGCGTCTGTTGAACCTTCAGCGAAGAATGTTGTTACGTTGATGTCAACATTTGTTCCCTTTGCTGCGTTGAGGATAACGTTTGAATCCCATGTATCGCCGGCGAGGATTGGCATGCCAAGCTTCTGTGTGTTTGCCTGTTCGATGATGAGGGCAGCTGCTTCTGTTGAAACAGGTGAACAGAATACGTCAGCACCCATGTTCTTTGCGTTTGTAACGTATGCTGCAAAGTCGCTTGTTCCTTCTGGGAATGTTTCATAAACAACTTCGCCGCCCAGCTTCTTGAAGCCTTCGATGAAGTAGTTTGCAAGACCTACAGAGTAGTCGTCACCAAGCTTTGCAAGAACATATGCCTTCTTTGCATTGAACTTGTCATGGGCAAGGGATGCGAGAACTGTTCCCTGGAATGGATCGAGGAAGCAGATGCGGAAGTAGTGGTCGTTTCCGAGTGTAACCTGTGGGTTTGTACATGTGATACCGATGGCTGGAATTCCTGCAGAAAGGAATGTGTCGCTTGCTGCGATTGAAACACCTGAACCGTAAGAACCGAGAACGATTGAAACGCCCTTTGATACGAGTTCAGAAGCTGCTGTAACAGCCTTGTCGTTTGATGATTCGTTGTCTACGCGTACAAGTTCAACCTTGTATTCTTTTCCTGCGATTGTAACTGTAGGAATCTTTTCGTTTGCATAGATCGCACCGAGAGTTTCCTGCTTTCCGCCTGCACCGTTGTCTCCAGATGCTGGTTCGTAGATACCGATCTTTACTGTGGCTGTCTTTGATCCACCACAACCTGTGAGAGCAAATGCCATTACTGCTGCTGCAAATGCAATTGCAATTTTCTTCATTTTCATTCTCCTAAAAAAAGATGTCAAATTATACTAATATTACGATGTTTTATAAACACCCTATTGTAAAAAATAGAACTCAGTTCTGTTCTCCGGAAAAGGTAAAGTCAGAGGTGAAAAAGTCCGGACTTACGGCTTCAAGGTTCAGTCTTGTTTCCCAATGAAGGTGGGGACCTGTGGCAAGTCCTGTGGCACCGCTGAGTCCAATGAGATGTCCCTGTTTTACCGAATCTCCTTCTTTCACCTTGAGTTCGCTCATGTGGTAGTAAAGGGTATAGAGGCCTGGGAGGTGTTCGATGACGACGCTCCATCCGGTTGAAATTCTGTTCTCTGCCATGACGACTTTTCCGTCTGAGGCTGCACGTACTTCAGTTCCTGTTGGAACTCCGTAGTCGATTCCAAGGTGGAGGCTTGTGGATGAATTGCCCGTGTTGTACTGGTAGACCCTTCTGTCGGCAAAGAAAGATGTGCGCCTTGTGGATTCGACAGGTGCCTTGAATGAATTCTGGCAGTAGACGTTCTGTGGATTTATTGTCTCAAGGATTGAATTGAGCTTGCTTATCTGTTCCATTCTTGTTTTGCTTGTGTCGGTCTTTATGCTTGTGTTTGTTCCGTCAAGTTCAAGTGTCTCCGAGACGAATTCCTTGTGCTCAAGAACAAAGGGCAGTGAAAATTCCTTTGTTTCGCCAAGAATCGTATATGTGATCCTGAGGCTGCATTTCGTATCTTTTGTCCACCATGAAGAAATCGGAACTCCCGCAAGCATTGTCTTGCTTGTCTTTGTGGCCTTTGATACGGCGTAAAAGTCTGCGTTGCGTGAACTTTTTCCTTCGACCATAAGTTCAAGATTTGCCACGGACTGTGAGATGTCGTTTTTTATGACCTTTGCCTTTTTAGTACCGGATGATGTCTGGGTAATTTTCATGCGGACAAAAACAGCATCTCCCGGGAATGCCTTCTCATTGTAGTTCACGTTGATGCTGTAGTCCTCGCCTGAAAACACAGCCTGTCTTGCGAATGCCCCACTGGCTGCTGCCAGAACAGAAAACAAAAGTGCCGTAAAAATTTTTTTCATATGCTTTTCCTCAAATCCTTTATGTTCAGCTGTAGTGTCTCGATTCCGTTGAAGGTATTTCTTTCCACGGAATACAGTATGTCGACTCTATCACCATTTTCAATTTCTCTGTGGAGCATGTCTCCGGCTCCCCAGAACAGGGCAGGCCACTTAGAATTGCCGCAGTCAAGGTTGAGCTTGAGATGTGTGCGTTCCGTCTTGCCGACTGTAGATGCCTGGATGACCGGAAGATTTCTTGACATGAAAAGAATTCCGTCGTTTTCGTTTCCGTAGGGCTCAAACTGGTCAACTATTTTTATCAGGTCCGGTGTCATGAACTGGGGCGGAACTTCTGCATCTATGTTCTGCGATGAATCTTCTTCCTTTGAAAGCTGGATGGAAGATGAATTTGCTTTTAGAAGTCCAAGAAATTTATCAAGGTCATTTTTCTCGATGGTGAATCCGGCCGCAAAATAATGGCCTCCATGGCTTACGAAAATATCCTTCATCTTTTCAAGAAAGACAGTGACGTCAAAATCTCTGCAGCTTCTCATGGAGCCTACAATATAATCGCCGACAGATGTCATGATGATTGAAGGGATTCCAAATTCCTCAACGTATTTTCCCGCAAGAATTCCGGAAACTCCCTTGAAAATATTTTCGTTGTAGACAACGCAAAGCTTGTTGCTGTATTCACCGATGGAATCATGGGCCTGCTGGTGTGTCAGGTTTTTTGCTTCCTGGGTTAAATCCTGGCGTTTTGTGTTGAGCTCAAGAATCTGCTTTGCGGTCTGTTCCCTGTAGGTTGGATCATCGGATGTGAATAGATCCACGGCGATGGAAGCCTGACCAAGGCGGCCTGCTGCGTTCAGTTTAGGATCTATTGACCATCCGATGTCTTTCGAGGTGATTTTCTTACCGATAAGGTTCAGCTGCGAAAGAAGTTCCACAAGTCCTTTCCTTATCCTTCCGGCGTTCATGTACTCGAGTCCCTTGCGCACAAAAATTCTGTTTTCATCAACAAGAGGCATGACGTCTGCAATGGAGGCAAGGGCCACAAGCTGAAGGTCTTTTTCTTCTTCGGAAACGAATGCCGGATTTTCTTTTTTTAATTTCTGCTGAACATAGGTAACGAAAATGTTGTAGAATCCGCCGATTTCCGTAGGCGAGTGGTCTCCGTATCTTGCAATGCGTGACATTTCCTTTATCTGCGAAAGAGTAGCGTTCCTCAACTGCGGAAAAAGGCTTGAGATTTCGTTTTTCATTTCAAG
>CALELJ010000027.1 GCA_937902445.1 uncultured Treponema sp.
CAATGCTGATAATGTTATAAACAGAAGGGTAATAAACTTTTTCATCTCTGTAAAAATATTATATATCACTTTTTGAAATTTTTTTTAAAAAAATGAGACAAAACTATATTTAGTGATATAATTAGGTATGTTTAAGAAAAATAGTTTTGTATTATTATTATTCGGAGTTATTTCTTTCTCTGGCTTTGCGGCAGGTTCTTCCAGTAAGGATCAGTTAGCTTCTGCGCTTTCGGGATTGCGTCTGACTTCCGCTTACACAAACGCCTTTAATCTTTACAATATGGACATTTACTCAAAGAACACATACGGTGCCGCCTTGGGTTTTGAATACACTTTGCTTCCTGAACTAGGCAAAAACTCCGATGTGGGATTTTATGGACGTACTGCATTCCAGAATTTTGTCCCTGATAATGTCCAGTTAAAAAAGCTTTATAGTTATACTTTTTCCGGAGGATTGTTTGCTCAATGGAATTTTTCCAAGGATTTTAACCTGATGTTTTCCGGCGGAATGGGCTTTCTTATCAGCGATGTTGATTTTGTAAGTGCTGAAAAAGGTATGGTCAACGACATCTATTATGATTTTACGATTGAATCTGACCTTAGCCTGCGAAAAATAATCCTTAAGACAAAAAACGTGAATCTTCTGGGCTCAGCGGGTTGTCACTGGGCATTCTTTAACGAAAAATCAGAAAGCTTTATGAGCATAGGACCTGCCTTTGGTCTTATTCTGGACTTTAAGCCCTTTGGAACAAAGCCTGAAATCTTCTCAGTTGGATCACCATCTACATAGAGATATACTGTTCCAAATCTGCATCTAAATGTTTCCTCTTTGCCAAAAACATGTTTACGGGCCAATCTTGTTTTGTTTTCTTTTGACGGGACTGACCGGTTGCCGCGACATGCTCCACGACATGAACGAAATTGCCGCCGACATGCCGGAAATCAACAGCATGGAAATGACGGAACTTAAGGATGTGACCAACGGTGGAACAACAGGTCTTTCCCCATACAGAATCTGCAAGTACGAAACTACCTATCTTCTCTGGTATGAAGTCTTTTCCTGGGCTCAACATAACGGTTTCAAATTCGTTAAACTGGCAGAAGACGGAAATACCGGATATACTGGCGTGCCATCCATTCATGCATATCTTCCTGTTACAGCCGCTCATCCTGCTGACATTTTTACCTGGTGCAATGCATTGTCTGTAAAAAAAGGACTTACCCCTGTTTATTACAAGGATGCTGCCTGTAAAGAAGTACTAAAAAGTTCCTTTGATGTTGCCAGTGAAAATTATGTTTTAGATGATAATCTGCATTATGATATGACTGGTGAAAAACAGACGGTATATGATTTTACAATAACAAAAAATATCTATCAGAAAACCAGTGCCAACGGTTACAGGCTGCCAACCGTAACAGAATGGCAGTACGCCGCCATGGGAGCTAATCGGACTTCCGAAGATAGGAATTTCAATTTCGCCGGTTCAAACAATTTAACGGAAGTTGCTTCAACTCATATGATGAAAGTTCCCGGAAGCTTTAAGCCAAACGGAATCGGCTGTTATGACATGAGCGGAAATGTCTGTGAGTATTCGGTTGTTCCAAATCTTAGCGGGGATAAAACTTACAGTACGATTACGGACAGCCAGCTTCATGCTTATGGCGGTCATTGTTTTGATGGCAACAAACAGATTTGCTCTGTTAAAAAACTCTATGATCTTAAAAACATCATTCATTTGTATGTTAATCTTTTTGGTTTCCGGCTGGTTCAAAGTATAGTGGAGTAATCTTATTGACATATTTTTGTATAACGACCCGCAATTTTTGGAGGGTCGTCAACCTTTCTCCGGAAACTGTGCCTCGTTGCTTGTCCTGTACTGGACGCTTGCTACAACGAAACCGGAAAGGGCAAGTTTTGAAAGGTAGGCCAGGTGGGCTGACTTATTTATGGTTAGCCAGGCTCCTCCGCATATCCAGACAATGACCGGTTTACCATCCACGACGTTCGCATGGTTCCGGGAGACAAGCAGACAAACCTGATTTTTGACATTGTCAGCCCGTATGAATGCAAGATCTGCGAGGAGCAACTGAAAAAGGATCTTTCGGCTGCAATCAGGTCACGGGCCAGCGACATAAACTGTGTCATTACGGTTGATACGCCTTTTGTCTGACACCATGAACTGATTTTGCGCTTTATCCTTACAGTACCTTCATCCACTTCTTTCTCTTGATGAACCAGAGTCCAAGTACAAGACGGACTGCTTCTTCAAGGGAAAGGAGTGCATATACATAAACCACATTCATTTTGAAAACAAAGGCTCCAAGGATTCCAAGGGGAATGCCAATTCCGTAGGTTCCCAAAACATCAAGGAAAAGTACGGTCTTTGTTTCTCCTCCGCTTCGAAGAATTCCGCTGCCAGTAACCATGTTGCAGACTTTTATTATGATGTACACTGCAAAAACCCATAGCAGCTGCTGGCTAAGATTCCTGACTTCGTCACTTACGTTATAGAGCCTGACATATATTCCACTTATGAAAAAAACGATTAATGCCATGACTGCACAAAGAAGTGCCGAATACTTAAGGAATTTCCAAGAGTATCTGTAGGCTGCATCAAAATCCTTTGCGCCAAGACGGTAGCCAAGAAGAATTGAAGCTGAAGTTGAAAGGCCGCAAAAAAAACCTACGGAAATGCACTGCACCGGTTCAGTCAAAGTGATGGCTGAAAGAGCATTGGTTCCAATGTGACCGTAAATCATTGCATAGACGGAACCGCCAATAGCCCAAAGCATTTCGTTTCCGATGGCAGGAAGGCTAGTGAGGTAGAACTTCCTGAGGAAATCCCTGTCTACTTTTGCCTTGAGGGAAGTTATGAATTCAGCCGGATGCTTTTTTATCCTAAGGAAGATGGCGATGATTGCAAATTCAATGAAGTGGGAAACCAGTGTTGCCCAGGCTGCTCCTGTTTCATTCATTGAAGGAAAACCAAAAAGGCCAAAGATGAGGATTGCATTGAGCACGGTGTTTGTTGCAACGACAATCATTCCGGATGCCATCGGAACTTTAGGAAATCCGGTGGATCGAAGAATTGAAGCTCCCGCAATGACAAGCATTTCCGGAATGTAGCTGATTGAAACAATGCGAAGGTATGAACATCCCCTGGATATTACTGCTTCGTCGCTGGTGAACAGCCCAAGCAAAAAATGAGGGGTGAAAAAACTCAGAAGAAAGAAAGGAAGGGTCACTGCCATGCTTCCAAGGAGGGCTGCTTTCATGACGGCTGAATGTCGTGAACTGTCGCCGGCACCTTCTGCCTGGCTTGAGAAGATGGAGCTTACTGCGCAAAGGCCTCCAAGTGCAAAACTCAATATGAAGAAAGGTTTGCAGGCAAGGGCTACTGCAGCAATGCAGGTTTCGCCAAGCTGTCCAATCATCATCTGGTCGATCATTCCGAGGGAATTTCCAATGAGGGTTTGCAGCGTAACGGGTACGGCAATGGCAATTATTTCACTGTAAAGTTTCTTGTTTTTCATCATGAGATGAAATTATCAACTGCGGTTGTAGTACGTCAAACTATACTACTAATTTGGAACATGACTTTAATTCAGAGCCCCTTTTCCATTAAAGTGCCAATCTGGATGTCCCTTGTAATGACTTCCTGATTGCTCTTTTTCTTTAGTCTGTGAAGGTAAATGTCAAAGTGAATGTGTTCCGTCACCATGTTGACGAAGAGTCTGTTTGATGTGGACATGGCAAAGAAATCCCTTTCTCCGGCGGGAAGTTTTTTACCAGCTTTCATGTGTGGAAAAAATGTGCTTTTGTCATTGCTTCCGGCTATGCAGTTCTGAAGGTCTGCAACAAGAAAAAACCTTTCTTCTATGCAGGCGCCACCTTCTTCATATCCGCAATAGAATTCAAGGGGAATGTCGTATGTGTCTATGTTTTCCCAGCTGAACAGGATTATGCGGACCTTTCGTTTTGCGGCCAGCTTAAGTTCCTTTTCAAAAGGTTTCAGGTCCATGCTGCTGTTGATAAGTATTTCCTTCTTTGCGTTACGGATGATGCGAAGTGCCGTTGAAATGAGATTGGATTTTCCCTCAATGTTTTCAAATCGGTTCCTGTCGGTGAAAATGGAAAGTTCCTTGAGGGCCAGTTTTGCGGAATTTGCGCTGTTCTTCACCCTGTTTGAAATTTCATCAATGAGGCTTTCCGGATCCACAGCGGAATATCTTGCTGTCTTCCCGGGAACAAGATTGATGAAATGCTTTGCCACAAGGTTGTCCAGGGCTCCATAAATTGAAGGTCTTGTTCTGTTAAGTTTTTTTGCAATCTGGTATCCGCTCAGTTGTCCGTCAGTGACAAGAACCTGGTATACCAATGCTTCGATATGTGAAAAGCCAAGGTCGGAAAGATATTGGGCAAGTGTTTCAGTCATGGATAAATTGTAAATCCTGTAAAATAGTATGTCAAATTGTACGCTTTTTTTTAGTCATTGTAAAATTTCGCATTATTCATCAATAAGAATTGATTTTTTTCCAACACGGGGCGAAAATATATGTATGAATTTTATTGGAAGTATAACGACCCGCAATTTTTGGAGGGTCGTCAACCAAATACGGAAACGACTAAAAACTGCAGCCATCATCTTGAAAAAAGGTGATGGCTGTTTTATTAGTAAGCGTCTAATTAACACCCCCTAAAAATCAAACAAAATTGAATATACAATCACCTTAATTCAAAAGGCTGTGTCCGTAGAAAATGTTGCTCAAATATCGAATATTCATAGGAAATTATGAATGTACTACCAGAAAACGCACGTCAATTCGCCATGCTGAAGGTAAATGGAATCGGACTGCGTGGTTTCTGCTTCGCAGAACCCACTTGCCAACCTTCAGAACGGCTCGGTTGCCGCTTGCCTTTTCTTCTCGTACATTCAAGTCACCTTTTGCAGATCGATATTTGAGCAACGGCTTATCTGGCAACACTATTTCCGTACATAGCCATTCAAAAAAATTGAGGTGATTTTTTTTATGATTTTTCCAGTAAAAAGAGTCAAATAGGAACTGATAAATGAATTTGCAGTTTCTAAAATGACAATTGATGAAATTTCATGCAGACAAACCGAACAAACTGTAAGTGTCTTTGTGGACATCCATACCTACATAAATTATACTTTCCATTGGTGAGTCTCCTTTGTTTGCGGTAATCCGGCCGCTTTTTTTGTCTCAATCTAAAGTTTGCCGTAAATCCACGATTTACAACATAGCTGAGGCTCACCATATTGTGTGTTATGTGGACACATGGTGCTAAAAAGTACAATAGGAAAATAATTATGATTAAACAGCTATTTCAAGCACAAAGCATTGCAATTATCGGTGGAGCAGACGGACCAACTTCAATTTATATTTCATCAACATATTTGTGGCAAATTATTATAATATTAATTTGCGTTATTGCTTTATCTGTTTTTGGAACATGCAGGTTGATTAAAAGTATACGAAATCGTAATAAAGGAAAAATAATATTATGGAGTTTTGTGTATAACGACCCGCAATTTTTGGAGGGTCGTCAACCTAATTTTTAGCCGTACTTTTTCCAAAAACAAGTTCATATTATCTGGAAAATTTGAATATAATTATCTTATTACATAAAATAATGTTGCAATTTGGAATATGATTGCAAAGTGGGTAGAAATAAATGACAAAATACACAACAACATTAATTGCAGTTCGCAATATGGAAATATCGCTTAAATTTTATAAAGAGTTATTTGATCAGGAAGTAGTATGCGACCTGGGTTGGAATAAAACTCTTACATGCGGAATTACTTTGCAGGAACATTTTGAAAAAATCGTTGGGTTTGAAGAATCATCAATGAAATTCAAAACTCATAACATGGAATTGTATTTTGAATCTTATGATTTTGATTCTTTTCTTGAACTTTTATCTGAACATCCGGAAGTAAAACTTGTTCACGAAGCAAGAACTTTTCCTTGGCAGCAGCGCGGAATACGCATTTACGATCCTGATGACCATATTATTGAAATTGGCGAAGCAATGGAGTGCGTTGGCTGGAGACTTTTCAAAGAAGGTAAAACTGTAGAAGAAGTAGTAAAAATTACAGAACATCCAGTCGAACTTGTTCAAAAATGGCACGAAAGTTTTAAATGAGTTTAATAACTGGTGGTCAATTGTAGTTAAAATCGTAAACATTTTAGTATAACGACCCGCAATTTTGGAGTGGCGTCAACCTCAATAACAATTGATTTTAATAACGTTCAGATTTTTGAGATTATTTTGTGTAATAGCAATGTGTACTCATATTGGTTGCAGATAAAGACTAATTATTTAATCAATTTTGCAAGACTCAATGTTGATATATGTTATAGGTTGTAGATGAGTAATTATAAATATGTAAGTTTAATAGAAAATCCATCAATTAAAGATAAAGCTGCGGAATGGTTTCATTGTAAGTGGGGCGTTCCTAAAGAGGCGTACCTTGAATGTATGGACGCATTTTTAAACGGTGAGACGGATTAT
>CALELJ010000028.1 GCA_937902445.1 uncultured Treponema sp.
TGACTTTACCTCCGACACAAATTTCTCAAGAAGATCCTTTGCTTCCCTCTGGTTCTGTTCCGCCACATCGGACCATTTTGGAGCAGAAAAAAGCTCATATCCGCCAAGAGGAATGCAGTCAAGATTTACTGTGGAATTTTCAGTTTTAAAGGAAACTGTTCCCGTCAGGTCATATTCATTCTTTACGACAGGATCAGGAATACGTTTGATGGAAGAAGGAACGACAATGGCAAGTCCCTGGGAGCAGTCCTTCATTTCCGTAATGAAATAAAGTCCCAGATGGTTGAAATAAAACTGAACCCTTACCTGCTTACCAAGAAAAGGCTGTACTGTGCGTGCAGGATTTTTCAAAAGGATGATACCCTGCTTGAGGACATCAATCTGTTCAGAAGGAATTGCGACGGGAAAAATGGCACTTGCCGGAACCCTATGCTCTTTTTCAGGAACATCGGTCTTGGAATCGACCAGGGAAGCATCAGACTGTTCCGGTTTTTCTTCAAGAGTCACTGTCAAAGGTACATTGTCATCCCTCAAATACTGGAGGACGAGTTCCCTTTCAATTCTTGTCAGTTCCTTTTCTTCCTGCATGGCAATTTTCCTCCATCGGCATGAAAATCATTGCTCCAGCTCAACGGGCTGAAGCATTTCAACAGAGATGAGTTTATATCCTGAATCAAACTTGCGGGCACAAACCATTATATCACAGTAATTCCGGCTGTAGGATTTTCTGCCGCCATCACCTTCATCCTGGAAAAACAATCTGACTGGACACTGAACCAGGTTCTCCCCGCAAAAGGGTTCACCGACAACATGCCAGACAATCTTCTCATCTCCATGAAGACGGGCGTAATCATAAAAAAACATTACAAGGGAGTAGATGGAACTTTCATTGAAATAGGACTCACCCTTTCCGCCTTCCCCCAGTGATGAACAGAAATTTTCAATACACTCAAGGCAGAGCGGATCAAGCAATGAAACATCAAGACTGAACCCTTCGGTTATCTTTGGATACAAGGGTCTCATTTCATTTGCGGCCATTGAAAGAGCCACCAGTTCAGGACTTATTCCCACATTTTTTGAAAGGCCTTTGTACATTGAAAGTTCACTTCTGTCAGTAGCAGCTTCAATGGTTTCCGTCCATTCCGTAGAATCATCAAGTGCCGCCGCCGTGAATTTCAAAGTGGAATTATCAGTTCCGTCTGAAACAACATGGGATGAGCAGGATGCAAAGAGAATCGTAAATAAAAAAAACAGCAACGGAACTTTTAATGACATATATATAGTATACAATATATTGCATTTTTTTGAAAGACGAAAAATGTGGTTGCACAAACAATTGAAACAAGATTATAATTTTGTAGTTAGAATAAAATTTAACAGACTTTGTTTTTAGGGAGAATTTATGGCAGCAAAAATGAATGTACACAACATCATGGAAGAAGTAGTTACGGAACATGTTAATTCACTTTACGACGAGGTAAAGAAGCAGAATGCCCATTGGCTGACCTGTGACTGTGAAAACTGCCGTCTCGATACAATTTGTTATGTTCTCAACAGAATTTCACCACGTTATGTTGTCGGCGGCCGCGGTGTCACCCACAATACAAACATGATCAAGGAAAACAACCAGATTTCCATAGACATTGAGAAGCTTTGCGTTGAAGGCATGCGTCTCGTAAACACTGCAAAGCGTCCTTACCACCAGAACGGTCTCAAGCGCGCTGGAATTGCCATCGAAATCAATACAGCAGAATTCAACTTCCCTACTTTCATGGGAAATGTTTTCGACGGAACTACTTTCGAACCTCTTGCAGGAGCTACAGTCAGACTTACCCTTGACGGAGAAACAGTTGAGATGATCGACTCAACATGGCAGAACCCATGCAATACATTTGAGGCTACAAAAGGAAGCTACAGTTTCTGGATGGCTCCCCATGAGGCTGTCTCAGACGGAATGAACAAGAAGTTTAATTTCACCGTTGAAGTGACATGCCCGGGATACACGCCGGTCAATTATTCCTTCACTGTACCTCTCACAAGCGAAAAAATAGAATCAGTTGAACTTAACTCTACATACAGTGTCAAGATTCAGGATATTTTCCTTTTCAAGGATGATGAAAAATAAGGCGGAACAATATGAATTCGACATCAATATTCAAACCATCAGTAACAGAAAAACAGAAGTTCATGGCAAGAACCTACATGTGGATGGGATTTGCCCTCATTTTAAGTGCACTTGCAGCTTTCTTCACGGCAGGCTATGTTACCCAGCTCTATGAGACACAGCAGGTACAGGCCGCCAGTACTCTCTTTATGATCATAAAGGTATGTGGAATCGCGGAACTGGTTCTCGTCTTCATGCTTTCACTGAGCCTGAGAAAAATTTCCTATGCGGGAGCTGCATTCATGTTTATTGTCTACTCGATAATAAACGGAATCACCCTGTCGTCAATTTTCTTCCTCTTTGACGTCACATCCATCGCCTTTTGCTTTGGTGGAGCTGCGGCAATGTTCATCTTCATGAGCATCTACGGAATGGTAACAAAGCAGAGCCTTGCAAAGGCAGGCCATTACCTCATGATGGCAGTCGTTGGAATAATCATAGTTTCACTGATAAACTTCCTGATGAGATCACCGACACTGGACTGGCTTATCTCCATTGTCACTGTGGTTGTTTTCACAGGCCTTACAGCCTATGATTCCCAGAAGATTCTCCTTACGGCACAGAGGGCAAACAGTTCCGAGGCTTACAAGAAGATTTCCATCATCGGAGCACTGGAACTTTACCTTGACTTCATCAACATCTTCCTTTCGTTGCTGAGGCTTTTTGGCAAAAGAAAATAGGCGCAGATTTTGGAAGTGGACCCTTCGATTCCGCTGCGCTACACTCAGGGATCCTAAATGCAGGCCGGCTGAGCGAAGTCGAAGCCTTCATTTTTTTCCAAGGCTGGCTGAGCGAAGTCGAAGCCTTCATTTTTTTCCAAGGCCGGCTGAGCGAAGTCGAAGCCTGTGTTTTTAACTTTTGCATTAAAAAAAATCTTCCACAGCATTTATTATATAATCCAGTGGATTGTACATTCGCCTGCTTTTGGGAACACTTGTCGTAAACATCTTTCCGTAGCACTTCTCAACAATTCGCCTGTCAAGGACAACAATAACTCCCCTGTCATCTCCACGCCGTACAAGCCTTCCAAATCCCTGCCGGAATTTTATGACCGCCTGTGGAACACTCAGCTGCATGAAGGGATTTCCGCCTTTTTTCTCAAGATCTTCGCTGCGTGCGGCAAATACAGGATCGTTTGGAACGGCAAAAGGAAGCTTCACTATTATAACCTGGCTTAAACTGTCCCCCGGAACATCAACACCTTCCCAGAAACTGTCGGTGGCAAACAGTACGCTCTGGGTATCTTCCTTGAATTTCTCAAGCAACCGGAACCTGTCGTCATCCCCCTGTTTGAAAAAGGTTATTCCCTTTCCGTTTAAAGCGGCAGACGTCGTATTATATGTATATTTCAGACTGTCATAAGACGTGAAAAGCACAAGTGTTCTTCCGCCGGCAGCCTCAATGAGTTTTGGCACAGTCGACTCCACATAGGACTGATAGTATGAACTGTCAGGAAAGGGTGCGTCGCTTGGAACTCCAAAAAGCACGTTGGTTTCATAGGGGAATGGAGATTCAAAAGCCTTTGATACAAGCCGCTCTTTTTCAACAAAGGAAGCTCCGGTACGCCGCATCCAGTAGCCAAAGTTGTTTTCCGTGCGCAGCGTGGCGCTCGTGCAGACGACAGTTTCCATTGGCTCAAAGACGCCCTTGTTCATCATGGGTGCAATGTCGAGTGGTGTCTGGTAGAACTGGACAAAAACAGTCGGTTCCTCGCCCGGAGTCTTTGGAGGCATTCTGACCTTCTGCATCCAGAAAACCTTGTCCGGATGTTCATCCCAGTGGACAAAATCGTTGCAGAGGACCACAGCGCTTTCAAGACGGTGCAAAACGGTTTTTGCTTCCCATACAGCAGGAATGTCAGCATCCTTTTCATCTATCTTTTCAAGAACTTCCCTTACCATGTCGTTGAAAACACCTATGGCACCATGAAGCTTTGCTATGGCATCAAAAATTTCAGAAAAACTTTCAGCATTGGATTCGTGGATCCTGACATTATAGTCATTTTCCAGCAAAAGCACCGAAACCTGATCAAGAAGGGTCACAGCTTCCTTTACTTTTTCAACCCTGTCATCCGCCATGTCAGTGAAATCTTCAGCAGTGGATACGGCAGCCGCCTGAACAAGAAAACCTGCCCTTGTTCCCCTCCACTGGCGGTACAGGAGGTTTATCTGCTTCATCACCTTGAACCTGGTGAAGGATTCACTGAAGAAACTTGTAGCGCTATCCTCAATTCCATGGGCCTCGTCAAAGACTATATGCTTATAAGGAGGTAAAACTGCAGCATCTTCATAGCCGGCGCCATTCATGCGGCTCTCAATGTCAGCAAAAAGGAGATGATGGTTTACTACAAGGAGATTTGCATCAGCTGCATCCTTACGGACTTTCATAACAAAACATTTTTCCCTGTAGGGACAACGTCCCCCCATACAGGCATCACTTTCACTGTTGACGCGGTTCCATACACTGTCGGGAGGATTGAAGCTAAGGTCGCTTCTGCTGCCCGTCTCGCTGGTCTGGGCCCAGTCGTCTATCCTGCCAATCAGTTCGTTGTCATCCTCAAAAAGACTGGGCTCATCAACAGCATCCCCAAGCCGCCTCAAGCACACGTAGTTCTGCCTTCCCTTTACGAGAACGGCCTTGATTTTCTGCCCCGTAATGCCCTGGGCAGCAGGAATGTCCTTTTCAAAAAGCTGCTGCTGAAGGTTTATTGTTCCGGTAGATATAACTACCCGTTCTTTATTATTAACCGCCCAAAGTATGGAAGGAATCAAATAGGCAAAACTTTTGCCAACACCAGTACCGGCCTCAAAAACTCCGATGCTGCTGTTGTTGAAGGCCTTTGTTATTTCCTTGACCAGCTCTATCTGGCTTGGTCTTTCCTCATAGGCTTCCGATTTTTTTGCAAGGGGTCCTTCCTTTGAAAGATAGAAGGCTGCCGCATCAGGATCAGTTTTCTTCAGTTTACGGGGCTTAATGGGTTCAACCACGGCATAGACGTCGGTTACATCATTGTTGATTATGTAGAATCCCATGGACGTGTCGCTGGCATTGTAAGCAACCGACTGGTCCGCCTCGCTTGGGCGCAGATAACCGCTTGGATGGTTATGGATGAGCACATTGCCACCGCGGGCATAGTTTTCGTTCACTATGACGCTGTCTTCGTTTCCCCTTGCTCCAAGTTCAACAGAAACGATTACACCATCCTCATTGATTCTGCCGACAAAGAAGACCTCATTTCCACCTGAGTCTTCAATGGCCGCACGCATGGTGTCGATAACCTGTTCCGTAAAGCGTCTAGTCACATCCATGGGGATATTATAGTAACCATGCATGCAAAATGCAAACCGGCTGAAAGAGTTCCGTCTTATCTGTGAAAAAAATCACAATAAATTTTTACCACTGTGATATTTTTCACAATAATGCCCAAAATCCCAAAATTTCTGCTATGTCAGAATTTCCTGCAAATTTCGACTTAACAATTTACACTTTATACTCTATTATCTAATTTGGTATGCTGTATAAATGGGCATACTATTTTCAGGTAACTAAAGTATAATTCTATATCACAGGAGATTTATATGGCAAACAAAATTACTATTATTGGTGCCGGACAGGTTGGTTCTTCTGTAGCTTATGCTCTTTGTCTTAAGGCTGTAGCAACAGAAATCGTTCTCATTGACATTGACGAAAAGCGCGCAAAGGGCGAAGCAATGGACATTCGTCAGGGTACACCTTACATGGCTCCTGTAAACATCCATGCAGGAACTTATGAAGATGCAAAGAACTCTGACATCGTTATCATCACTTCCGGTGTTGGACGCAAGCCTGGCCAGTCACGTCTTGACCTTGCACAGATCAACGTAAACATCTTCAAGTCAATCATTCCACAGATTACAAAGGCAGCTCCTGACGCAATCTATGTTCTCGTAGCAAACCCAGTTGATGTTCTTACATACCAGCTTGTTAAGTCTTCAAACATTCCTGCAAACCACATCATCGGTACAGGTACACTCCTTGACACAGCACGTCTTCGCACAAAGATTGCTGATGAATACGGAATCGGACAGGCTAACCTCCACGCATACGTATTCGGTGAGCACGGAGATTCATCATTCGTACCTTGGTCACTGGTAAACATTGCTTCAGTTCCAGTAAATGACTACAACAATGCTGTAGGCAACAAGCATGCTGAACTCAACCGCGACGACGTAGAAGAATATGTCCGCAAATCAGGCGGAATGATCATCGAAGCAAAGAAGTGCACAAACTACGCTATCGGTGTTACAACAGCACGTCTCTGCGAAATCATCCACAACAACAACCCTTCTGTAACAATCGTTTCTACATTGCTCCAGGGCGAATACGGAATTTCTGACGTTTGTCTCTCAATTCCTACAGTTGTAGGCGGAAACGGTGTTGAAGGACGCCTTGCTCCTGCCCTTACAGACGATGAAGTTGAAAAGCTCAAGAAGTCTGCAGAAGCACTCAAGAACGTAATCAGCCAGCTTGATTTCAACTAAGGATATGAAAATGGAAAAATACAGAATTGAACACGATTCAATGGGCGAAGTAAAGGTTCCTGCAGACAAGCTCTGGGGTGCCCAGACTGAACGCAGCCACGAAAACTTCCTCATCGGTGTTGGCATCGAAACAATGCCACGCGAAATCACAAAGGCTTTCGGTTACCTCAAGAAGGCAGCCGCTATGGCAAACAATGCCCTCAAGCCTGAAAAAATGACAAAGGAAAAGCTCAAGTGCATTTCCAAGGCTTGTGAAGAAGTTATCAGCGGTTCCCTCAATGAAAACTTCCCTCTCGTTGTATGGCAGACAGGTTCCGGTACACAGTCAAACATGAACTGCAATGAAGTTGTAGCAAACCGCGCAAACCAGATTGCAGGAAAGAAGCTCTGTCATCCAAACGACGACATCAACATGAGCCAGTCATCAAACGACACTTTCCCTACAGCAATGCACATCGCTGCTGTTGTTGAACTTGAAGACAAGCTTTTCCCAGCCATCGACCTTCTCGTTGACACATTCAAGAAGCTTGAAAAGGTAAACAAGGGAATCGTAAAGTCTGGACGTACACACCTTCAGGACGCTGTACCTATCCAGTTCAGCCAGGAAATCTCCGGCTGGAGAACTTCCCTTGAACGCGACAAGGAAATGCTCAAGTCTACACTTCCTTACCTCAAGCAGCTTGCCCTCGGCGGTACTGCAGTAGGAACAGGTCTCAATGCACCAAAGGGATTCGACAAGCTTGTTGCAGAAAAGGTTTCTGAACTTACAGGAAAGAAGTTCGTTACAGCACCTAACAAGTTCCATGCCCTTACATCAAAGGACGAAATCACATTCGCACACGGAGCACTCAAGGCTCTCGCAGCAGACCTCATGAAGATTGCCAACGACGTTCGCTGGCTCGCTTCTGGACCTCGCTGCGGTATCGGTGAAATCTATATTCCTGAAAATGAACCTGGTTCATCAATCATGCCTGGTAAGGTAAACCCTACACAGTGTGAAGCAATGACAATGGTTGCAGTTCAGGTTATGGGTAACGACGCCGCTGTTGGAATGGCAGCATCACAGGGTAACTTTGAACTCAACGTTTTCATGCCTGTAATCGCCTACAACTTCCTTCAGTCTGTAAGACTCCTTGCTGAAGTAATGGTTAGCTTCAACAACAACTGTGCAGTGGGAATCAAGGCAAACAAAGAAAAGATGCACTTCAACCTCTACAACTCTTTGATGCTCGTTACAGCACTCAACCCATACATCGGTTATGAAAATGCTGCAAAGACAAGCCACCTTGCATACGAAAAGAACATTTCTCTCAAGGATGCATGTGTTCAGCTTGGATTCATGACACCAGCAGAGTTTGACAAGGTATTCCATCCGGAACAGATGGCTAAATAATTATCAATTCATAATTCATAATTAAAAATCGACAATTGTGAATTATGAGTTGCACAACATGAAATTTAATTATGCATTGTGAATTATGCATTATGAATTATTGAATAATTTTGGGAGAAAAGAATGAGTGACCAGACAAACACACTAACTTATTCTTACTTTCCTGGATGTACATTGAAGAACAAGGCCAAGGAACTTGATAACTACGGCCGCAAGTGTGCTGAAGCCCTCGGTTTCAAACTTGAAGAAATCGAAGACTGGCAGTGCTGCGGTGGTGTTTATCCAACAGGCAAGAATGAAATTGCCTCAAAGCTTCCTTCAGTCCGTGCTCTTGCTGACTCCAGGGATAAGAACCAGGCATTGGTAACATTGTGTTCAGCTTGTTACAATGTCATCAAGCAGGTAAACAACGACCTGCAGAACGATGAGAATACAATTCTCAAGGTAAACAACTATCTCGCTCAGGACGGTATTGAATACCACGGAGAAACAAAAGTTCTCCACTTCCTTGAAGTACTCCGCGACGAAATCGGTTGGGACAAGGTAAAGGCTGCCGTTAAGAATCCTCTCAAGGGAAAGAAAATCGGCGCTTACTACGGATGTCTCCTCCTCCGCCCTGGAAAGGTCATGGAATTTGATGATCCTGAAAATCCACAGATTCTCGAAGACTTCATCAAGGCTATCGGTGCAACTCCAGTAATCTATGCTGAACGCAATGAATGCTGCGGTGCATACGCTTCATTTGAAGATCCTTCAATCCCACAGAACCGTGCTAAGAAAATCATTACAAACGCACAGGACATGGGTGCAGACTTCCTCGTAACAAGCTGTCCACTCTGCCGCTACAACTTGATCAAGAATCAGGGCGACACAAACATGGACGTCATCTACTTCACAGAGCTTCTCGCTGAAGCCCTCGGTGTAAAGGAGGAAGCATAATGCTCGAAGCAGAAATCCAGAGTTACAAAGACAGAATTCTTGAAACAAGCGGTGTCAACCCTAAGAAATGCATGGTCTGCGGAAAATGTTCCGGAACTTGCCCTAACTACGACGCAATGGAATACCATCCACATCAGTTTGTTCAGATGGTAGAAAACGGTGAAATCGAACCATTGCTCAAGAGCAAGTCAATCTATGCATGTTTGTCTTGTTTTGCTTGTCTCGAACGCTGCCCACGCCAGGTAGAACCAGCAAAACTTATCGATGCAGTACGCACAGTTGTTGAACGCGAACGTGGCCCACTCCATCTTGATCCAGCACAGGTTCCTGAAAAGCTTGATGAAGATACACCACAGCAGCTTTTGATGAGTGCATTCAGAAAGTACCGCAAATAGGAGCACAGTAGAAATATGGAAAGAATTGGTGTTTTTGTATGTCACTGTGGTACCAACATTGCAGGTACAGTTGACGTAAAGAAGGTCGCAGAAGAAGTCGGCAAGATGCCGGAGGTTGTTTTCTCAACCGACTACACATACATGTGTTCTTCTGCCGGTCAGAAAATGATTGAAGACCACATTAAGGAAGACAAGCTTACAGGTGTTGTACTCTGTTCTTGCTCTCCACGCATGCACGAAAAGACATTCCGCTCTTGTGCAGCACGCGCAGGCCTCAATCAGTTCAAAGTTGAAATTGCAAACATCCGTGAACAGACTTCATGGGTCGGCAAAAATATTGAAGAAAATACAGAAAAGGCAATCGCACTTGCTAAGGCTGCAGTTGCAAAGACTGTCCTCAACACTCCTCTTACAGAAGGTGAAACTCCTGTTACAAAGAGAGCTCTTGTTATTGGTGGCGGAATTGCAGGTATTACAGCAGCCCTCGACATTGCAGATGCAGGTTTCCCTGTAGACATCGTTGAAAAGAAAGTTACAGTCGGCGGAAAGATGGCTATGCTCGACAAGACATTCCCTACCCTCGACTGTGCTTCTTGTATCGTTAC
>CALELJ010000029.1 GCA_937902445.1 uncultured Treponema sp.
CGAATCCTGCTGTGGACCAGAGGTCCGGGCGGTTTGTATCGTTAAGCTCGATTTTGAGACAATCTCCATCCTCTTCATCAAGCTCGGCTTTTGCACACTGGATAAGATCTATGAACTCCTGTCCAGTTACTTTTTTTCCCATGTATTTGTAAAGAGCTTCTGCAGAAACTTCAATCTTTGGCATTTTATTTACTCCTTCTTAAGCGGACATTCTCAATATCTGGTGAGAAAAGCTCGCGCAGGTCGTTGATGCCCAGGGACATAAGGGCCATTCTGTCAATACCGATACCCCATGCAAGAACAGGGACATCAACGTTCATCGGTTTTGTAACCTCAGGTCTGAATATTCCGGCACCGCCAAGCTCAATCCAGCCTAGAACCGGATGCTTCACATGAATCTCAACCGATGGCTCTGTGAATGGGAAGTAGCCTGGAACATACATAACATCTGTAGCTCCTGCAAACTCAACAGCAAACATCTTAAGAAGTCCGAGAAGTGTCTTCATATTCACATCCTCTCCAAGGACAATTCCCTCTGTCTGATAGAAGTCTGAAAGATGTGTGGCATCAACCTTATCGTAGCGGAAACATCTTGCAATTCCGAAGTACTTGCCAGGAATGTTAGCCTTATGCAGCTGCTTTGCAGAGAGTACTGTTCCCTGACTTCTGAGGATCTGACGTCTTGTGAATTCGTGATCAAACTGATACTGCCAACCTCTTGATCCTGTGTTTCCGCCGTTCATATGTGCGTTGGCAATATTTGTAAGCCATGGTTCTTCTATTTCTTTACAGTGCTTTGGTTCTTTGACGTAGTAAACATCATGAATATCTCTTGCACTGTGGAACTGAGGCATAAAAAGAGCATCTCCGTTCCAGAATTCGTTTTCTACAAGCGGACCGTCGAATTCTTCGAATCCGAGAGATGTGAGCTTGTCCTTTACCCACTGAATGTAGTTTCCGTAAGGATTGTGACGACCCGGAACAAGACGTGAAACAGGAGCATCAAGACCGTAAGGTCTGAATGATGCGTTTTTCCACGAGCCGCTTGCAATGACAGCCGGGGTGAGAACACCTATTTCTTCTCCGGTGATATTGGCAGAAATGACTGCCTGCTTTGTCTCTTCTCCTGTCTTTGTAAGCCGATAGAGAACAACTTCGCGTTCCTTTA
>CALELJ010000030.1 GCA_937902445.1 uncultured Treponema sp.
AATCTTATTAATCTTCTGGCTTTCTGTTCTGATTTTTGAGTTACTGTACAGGTATTAATAATTGCTAAAGAACAATCTACATCTTCTTCTGTATTTGAAGATGAATAACCTACAGATCCCTTTTCCTTGAATTCAAGTACGGTCTTTGCTCCGGCTTTATCAAGCTCCTGGTTTTCCTGTGAAGGCTTCTTTTTACCTTTTGCGTTAATTGCGATGAAGGCAATTATGAAGATTACAAGAAGGCCTATCATTATCAGTCCTATGATGTTTCCTGCATTTATCTCATTTGCTTCATTCTTTTCTTCCGGAGGAGGAAGTTCTGTATCTTCTCCTTCGGCAGCAATGAGTTCTTCATCTGCAGGAGCTTCAGAGGTATCTGAAGTCTTTATGATTTCTTCACTCACTGAATAACCTCCGGCATTTTGGTGATCTTCTTTTCGATTTCTACTTTCTCTTTGCCGAGTCTCAGAGTTACGCGGTTAATGAGACGTGGAATTACAAAAAGATTCTTCTGAACGCTGTAGTTCACGATTTCATTTCTTTCGTTGAATAAAACCGGAAGCTTCTTCTGAAGTACGACAGGGTCAACTCTGATGTATGTATACTGTCCGTCGTCATAGACTGTTTGTGGCAGAAATTCAGGCTTCTTGAAGCGGGAATATTTAATCTGATAGTCGAATGAAAGAAGCTCAGGATTTGTCGATTTAATGAAACGGTTTTCGACAGAGCGTCCGCCGTCACTCGTTGATTTCTTTGCCCAGGAATTCTTTTCCAAAGGGTAAGTAAATCGGACCATCGACATATGTGTATCCGAATATGACTTCAAACGGAAGTGGTATACGCGGCGGTCTGTAATGATGATGAGGGTCGAGTCCAGTTTTGAATATGCAGGTTTTACAAAAAGGTGCTGGATATCTTCCCCGGTAAGCGGGTTTTTTGCCACCCCTGCAGTAAGTTCCCATACGGATTCATCTTCTGAAAGAAGAGGTGTTCCGATTACAACTTCGCCTGACTGAAGTTCGATGTCGGTAAGGTGGAACGGCTGGGCATAAATCTCATAGACAAAATTTTCATTGAACTGATAGAAGAATGTTCCGTCTTTATAGTTTTCAGGTTTCTGAACGGCACGTTTCAAGCTGGCGTCTGTTGCATCAGTTCCTGTAACCTGCGGACGGTCTGTTTCAGGATTGTCTTTTGTTTCCGGAATATATACCGGTTTTTCAACGAAGATTACAGTATCTTCGATGTCCTGGGTTTTCAGTTCTTCAATTATTTCAATTTCGTTTAATTCCTGAGTATTTTCTGTTTCTTCCTGTTCGAGGTTTTCAGGAGCCTGGTCTTCGGTAAATTCAACCGGGTTTTCAAGGCTCATGGTAGTTGAGCAGGATGAAAGGAGAAGTGCGAGAGCACTTACGTAAACAAAGATTTTTTTCATGATGTGTGCCTCCTTAAAGCTGTTATCTTTGATTTGTTACTTTGGTGTCGATGCTCTTCATATCAAACGAAGTTATGTAGATTCCAAGCGGATTATCCTTGATATCTTCTTCTGACGGCTGGAGCATTTTTACGGTGATGACGGCCCTGAAAGGCTCGTTCTTGATCTGGGTGCCAGAAAGCTGGCGGGTAATGACCTGATAGTCTACCTGATAGGTATCCTGCGAAACCTTGAGCGGTTCAGTCTGGAAGAGCACTTCTTTGGTGCGTGAACCGAAGTCCTTGAACGGATTGTCTTCTTTCACGAGGGTCGAATACTTTGAAGCAGTAGTAGAAGTAAGAAGATGGTAAGTCTTGTTAACTGCGTTCTTCATTACGGTTCTGTCTGTTGAGAGGGTATTCGAGAGGGAGATGAATGTGGAATTGCCGTTTAGCGACGGACGTTCCGCGATTTCGGCGGCATTGGCATCGTTCTCGAAATCAATTTGATAGCCATTC
>CALELJ010000031.1 GCA_937902445.1 uncultured Treponema sp.
CCAGAAACCTTCAGCTTAAGTGTCTGATTTGGCGCGGTAGTAACAATAGTATTATCAGCTGTGAAATATAACTCTGCTGGGACTGCATCTCGCCCATGGCTTTTTCCATTGCGGTGAACTGTTTATAGTATCTATCCTGTAATTTAGATATCTTATCCTCCAGTGTGGATACCTGCTTTTCGTAAGCAGTAAGGTCCTTCTTGTACTGCTTATCGTTGTAGAAGGTAAGAGCTGAGGAAAGATTTGCAGAGCTTGGACTTCCAAAGGAAGTATTAGACAAGCATGCTGTAGAGCTTTCAGGTGGTATGAAGCAAAGAACTGTAATTGCAGTTTCTGGCCTTGAGGAAAAATGTGGCGGGGATTTTGTCCGGAAAGAAATTGAATGCATTCCACAGATTCTTTTGTCAGGTTTCCGTGACATCAAGAGAAGCAAAACTACGGAATTCATTCGTGTCTTTGTCATGGCTGACATTCCCTTTGACCTTATACAGGCAGTTCGTGGCTATTCATTCAGTAAAACTGAACGCAGAAATTTTGACTATGTTGTCCACGGCGGAATAATCATTGTTGATTCTGACAATGGAATGCTATATTCAAATCAGGCGGCTTTGCCATACTGCGGTCTGTTCAGATATGTCAGGCCGGTTGAGACAAAAGAAGAAGAGGAACTACCCTGAGAAATGAAAAAGGCGTCGCATAAATGCGGCGCCTTTTTCATAGATCTACTGCAATCCCAGCCATCCATGGCTGGATAGTATTACAGTGGGATGTTTGTCACAAAAATTGAGTCCTTCAATTTTTGTTCCCGACTTTTCCTGCGAAAAGTCGCAGGTTTCATAGATCTACTGCAATCCCAGCCATCCATGGCTGGATAGTATTACAGCGGTATGTTGCCATGTTTCTTACAAGGCATTACGTTTTCTGCCTTGTTTGAAAGGAAGTCGAGGCTTGCAACGATTCTGGCACGTGTTTCTGAAGGTTCGATGATTTCAGAAATGTAGTCGCGCTGTGCTGCGATCTTTGGTGTCATGATCTCTGTAATGTATTCCTGCTTCTTCTGTGCAACTTCTGCTGCGCGTGAAGGATCCTTAAGTTCCTTTGCGAATACGATTTCGATGGCACCTTCAGCACCCATAACTGCGATTTCTGACTTTGGCCATGCGTATACAAAATCTGCTCCAAGGTGCTTTGAACACATTGCGATGTAAGCTCCACCGTAAGACTTGCGTGTGATGATTGTTACCTTTGGAACTGTTGCTTCGCTGTATGCGTAGATAACCTTTGCACCGTGGCGGATGATTCCCTTCTGTTCTTCCTGTGGTCCCGGAATGAATCCTGGAACGTCAACGAAGTTTACAAGCGGAACATTGTATGCGTCACAGTAGCGAACGAAACGTGCGATCTTATCTGAAGCGTCGCAGTTGAGGATTCCGCCCATTCCGCCTGGATTGTTTGCGATGATGCCGACAGATTTTCCTTCGATCTTTGCAAAACCTGTGATGGCGCAGATTGCAAATTCTTCCATAACTTCAAAGAAGCTGTCTTCATCGACAACGCAGTTGATGATGTCGTGCATGTTGTATGGCTTCTTGCTTTCTTCTGGAATGATTTCGCCGATTTTCTTTGCGTTTTTCTTCTCGTCAAACTTGAACTTAGCGTCAGCTACAATTTCTTCACCGTAGTAGTGTGGAATGTAGTCCAGAAGCTTGCGTACCTTTTCGTAGCAGTCCTTTTCTGTAGGACAGCGGTAGTGGGCAACACCGGATTTCTGTGAGTGGATTGATGCTCCACCAAGGTCTTCTGCTGTGATGTCCATGAACATTACCGACTTTACAACCTTAGGACCAGTGATGAACATCTGGCTGATGGAATCGATTGCAAAGATGAAGTCTGTAAGTCCAGGTGAATATACAGCACCACCGGCACAAGGGCCTGCGATGATTGAGATCTGTGGAACTGCACCAGATGCGCGGACATTCTGGTAGAAAAGGTCACCGTAACCGCAGAGTGCGTCAACACCTTCCTGGATACGTGCTCCACCCGAATCATTTACACCGATTACCGGGCACTTTGCCTTGATTGCCATGTCGATGAGTTCAGCAATCTTCTGTCCGTGAACCTTACCGAGGGAACCTCCCTGAACTGTAAAGTCCTGTGCATATACAGCAACTTTCTTTCCGTTGATTTTTCCAAAACCAGTGATTACGCCGTCATAAGGAATGTCTTTGCTTTCCATTCCGAAACTTGTACATGTGTGGCGTGCTCCTGAGTAGATTTCATTGAATGAATCCTTGTCGCAGAGGGCATTGATTCTCTCGATAGCATGAAGTTTTCCCTTCGCATGCTGCTTTTCAAGATCATAGTTGTATTTGGCCATTCATATCTCCTTCGGCTGCTGCAGATTCTATATTAGGGCGGGTCCCAGCGACGTCAGAAAAAAAATGTGGCCTCCCGCTTCATTGAAACAAGGCGTTGTGGAGCCTTTGGCGGGTCCCTCCATTTTCTTTTCTGACTGCGTCCCACCCTCACAAAGTTTGAGCAGCAGCCGAATAATAAAATAACATATTTTGATCCTATTTTAGACATAGAACTAAAATATGTCAATATGACAAAAAGTGTAATTTTGTCATTCTTAGCTAGAAAAAACGTATTTCAACGGGGGAATTTAGTCCTCAAAATTGAAGACGCTGACACGTTTCAGATACAGATATCCTTCCTCGATTTCGTGTTCCGTAGGGATGAAATTGTATTTTTCTTCCAATGACTTGCAGGCTGCAAGAACGTCATCTTTTTCCGTGCTGTTTTTCTTCATGACCTTTTCGTAATCTGCGGCAAATTCCGAGAACCTGAATTCCTGTGGTTCGACCTGAAGCGTATCTATGGAAGAGACAATCCATCTGTCCCTGTCATAAAGAAGCGTGACTTTTTCCTTGTGGTAGACTACGCCAAGAAAATCTTCGCCGCTTGTATCAAGAAGCTGAAATTCCACCGTAAATGATTTTTCATCTCTGTCTTTAAGTGCAATTCCATTTTCTTCAGTCACGGCCTGTGGCTTTGTGTTCTTGCGCGGGCCTTCAACAAGGAGGCTTGCTTCAGTTCCGTCGATGAGAAAATTTGTGATGCCATAGATATTCTGCCGTGTCTTGTTTTTTATGAACCAGGCGGAAGGATTCACCGTCTGAGTTGCAGTATTGTACATGCTGCGTGTGCGGGATGTGACAAATGCGTTGCTTATGACCGACACGCGTCCTTCAAGTGATTTTGCGGAACAGTTTCTTGCGGCATCAACAAGAAGGTTGCTGGTTGCGGCGTAAAACATTTCAACGGTCTGGCGGGAATCAAGGCTTCTGCTGGTTGGTTTTTCCTGTGATGTCTTGTACAGGTTGCCTGCGATCAGGGAAACAACGCCAACTGCGATTGCTGCAAAAAGAATTACGGTCTGTTTTGCCCTGATGAATCTTTTTGACGACACCCGGTTTTTCTTTCTGTCAAAATATGCATTGGCCTTCCGGTTGAAGTTTTCAAGTTCATTCTGGGAAACATGATTTTTTTTGTACGACTCGAATTCTTCCTGAGGGTAGAAAACATATTTGCCGGCAAAGGATCGTTCCGTGAAGTCGCAAAGTTTTTTTGGAGCTTTTGCTACGGTCCATCTTAAAACCCTGTAGTTTGAATCCGCTATGTCCAGAAGTCTTTTTTTAGTGTTTTTCTCCTCAAAAGGAAAATTTCCTGCAAGGGTCCTGTAGACAAGGACAGCCTGGGTGAACCTTATGGCAGTTTCCCTGTTGCCGTTCTGGTTGATGTAGATTCCATTCATGCGGCTGAATTCCTCATCACCTGCGGACATTGCGGCCGTCGTGAAAAAGTTGTATGGAAGAAAAAGAATTTTTTTAAGATCGCCGGAAATAATCATGCCACCACAGCCTATGTTTGAAAGGGGCGCCTTTGTTTTCAACGCACCTTCAAGAGCGCTGCAAATTGCCTTTGCTGTATCGTGGATTTTTTCTTCACAGGCGGAACTGAAAATCTGGTCTGCTGTTGTTCCGTTGAAAGCCGTTCCGTGGAGAAAAATATATCCGTCCTTTTCCAGGGTGTCAGTGAAACTCCACGGATCATAGTTCCATCTGCCGTCCTTGAGTTCAGCAAGAACACCTTTCTCGTGGATTTTTTCTGCAAATCTCGTCTTTGCAAAAACATCAGGAGTCATTTTTGTGTTGAGATAAATTTCGTTTTCGTCAAAGTCTACAAGATTCATTGTCGTCCTCAAAAGAAAGTCTGGTTGGAATGCGTACTTTAAAATAATGAAAAATCAGCGTAAAAACAAGCAACTGATTTCATTTCATGATATACTTTGAACATGGGTACTGAGAAAAAAGAACGAAAGGATATCAGAAAAAAATCATCGGGAAATAAAATTTCACTGGCCTCAAAAATCAAGATAATCGTTGCAGTCCTCGTGGTTTCTTTTGCCGCAGGATTTGGAATCATGACTTATTTTAAACTGACCAAAGTGAAGATGGAAAAAACTCACCAGGCTGTGACAAACCAGGTTCTCCATGTTGCGGAACTTACGACGCTTAAAAATACTTACAGCGATCTTGTCTGCATTAAAAAGTCAGGTGTAGGCGGAATGGCAAAATCCTATGCCATCATTAAATATTCCGGTGTCATCAGAATTGGAGTTGAAAAAATTTCAGACGCTGTCATTGAGACGGACAAAACCGGAACTGAAGTGGACATTACGATTCCCCATTGTGAGATACTTGATAATACCCTTGTCGCCCAGGAAGTCTTTGATGAACGGAAGAGTATTTTTGTTCCCATCACGACCCAGGAAATTTTCAGCGAGATAGAAACTGCCATGGCTGATTTCGCTCTTTCTGCTGAACGCCGCGGACTGCTCAAGGAAGCGGACCAGCATCTTGTAGAACTTGTTACCGCAACGGTCAAGGGATTCGGATATAAAAAAGTCAATGTTAAAATAAAATAGGTAAAAGAATATGACAATTCAACAGTTAAAGTACATCATCGGAGTTTCAGAAACAGGTTCCATCAACAAGGCTGCGGAAAGCCTTTATGTTTCCCAGCCATCCCTTACGGCAGCCATCAAGGATGTTGAAAATGAATTCAACATTACAATCTTCAACAGGTCGTCAAAGGGAATTACCCTTACTTCTGAAGGAAAGGAATTCATCCAGTACGGAAGGCAGATCTACGCCCAGTATGATAATCTTCTGGAGCGTTTTGGAGATGCTGGAAGATCAAAAAGGAAAAAGCACTTTGCGGTTTCAACCCAGCATTATTCCTTTGCCGTAAAATCTTTTGTTGAGATGGTAAAGAAGATTGATACGACGGAATACGAATTTGCCATCAATGAGACGAGAACCCTTACGATAATCGAAGATGTTTCCACCGGCAGAAGTGAAATTGGAATTCTGTTTCTCAGCGATTTCAACCGCAAGGCAATGACAAAACTTTTCAATTCCAATGACCTGGTTTTTGAAAAACTCATTACCTGTGATGCCTATGTCTATCTGTGGAAAAAACATCCTCTTGCAAAGGAGAAATCCATTACCTTTGACCAGCTTAAGGATTATCCCTGCCTGAGTTTTGATCAGAATGCATCAGCGGCTTTTTATTATGCGGAAGAAATCCTTACGGAAAATGAATATCCCAAGATGATCAAGACAACGGACCGTGCCACAAACCTGAACCTTATGGTCGGGTTGAATGCATATACATTGTGTTCTGGAATCATCTGCCAGGAATTAAATGGTGGAGATTTTGTTGCAGTTCCATTTGAGGCTGACAAGGAAAACAAGAACAGCAGGATGGAAATCGGCTATGTGACCAAAAAAAATATAATCCTCTCCCAGACGGGCGAGGATTATCTGAACGAATTGAAAAAATATCTTGCGAAGTGCAAGCAATAGTTTGTTGAAGTTTTATTTACTGCAGTTCTGCCAGTTCTTCCCATCGGGTGTAGGCTGCGGTAAGTTTTTCTTCTATTTCTGAATATTCCTTTCCTGCGGCCTGCGCCTTTGCATAATCGCTGTCTCCCATGGCCACTTCAAGCTGGCCTTTCTTCTCTTCCCAGTCTGCAATGTTCTTTTCAAGTTCCTCGAATTCCTTCTGTTCCTTGAAAGACATCTTGCGTTTTTTCTCCGGGGCTTGAGAAACGGCTGCAGCCTGGGCACCGCCATTGGCACTGGCCGCCTCCGCCGCCTTGCTTGCCGCAGCCTGCGCCTTCATCTCCTCTTTTTCCGCCGCCCTCTTTTCTTCACGATAGTCGATGTATTCCGAGCACTTGCCTACAAAGCCAGATACGCTTCCGTCGTTTTCCAGCACGAACATGGTGTCCGCTACCTTGTCCATGAAGTAACGGTCGTGGCTTACGATCAAAAGACATCCGCCAAAGTCCAGAAGGAATTTTTCAAGGATGTTCATTGTGAAAATGTCAAAGTCGTTGGTTGGCTCGTCAAGGATGATGAAATTCGGATTGCTTATCAAAAGACGGACAAGGTAGAGCCTCTTTCTTTCTCCACCGCTCAGGGTGCTTACGGCGCTGTGCTGTATTCTGCCTTCAAAGCCAAACTGCTCAAGGAAAAGGCCTGCGCTCAATACTGTTCCGTCGGCAGTCTTCATGATGTCGGCAGCTTCCTTTATGTATTCAAGGACAGTAAGACTGGTGTTTTCAAAAACAGGATTCTGCTCGTAGTAGGCAAGGAAAGTGTTGTCGCCTTTTACGACAGATCCTTCATCTGCCTGGATTTTCCCGGTGATGATGTTGAGCAGGGTAGTCTTTCCGCTTCCGTTGTCGCCGAAGATTCCGATCTTTTCTCCCTTGTTGAAGGTGTATGAAAAATTTTTCAGGACCGGATGACTGCCTGTTTTAAGCTGTGTGCTTTCAGCAAATCCTTTTTCGTAGTTTTTTGTGATGTTGTGTAGCTCAAGGACTTTGCCACCAAGACGGCGGCCTTCAACGTGGAATGTGAATCCCTTGTCTTCCTGAAATTTCTCGCGGTTGATCAAGGCCATGTCGCGCTGGATTCTTGCCTTTGCTTTTGTTCCGCGGGCACACGGTCCACGGCGAAGCCAGTCGCGTTCAAAGCGGAGTACTGATTCAATGCGGCGCTCGGTGTTTGCTTCAATTTCTGCTTCAGTCTCTTTCTTTTCAAGATAGGTTGAATAGTTGCCCACGTAAAGCTTCACACGGTTGCGGTCAAGTTCGTAGATGTTGTTGCACACCGCATCAAGAAAGTAGCGGTCGTGGGTTACCATCAGCACGGAACGTTTTGTTTCCGCAAGATAGTTCTGGAGCCACCAGATTGTGCTGATGTCCAAGTGGTTCGTAGGTTCGTCAAGCAAAAGAAGTTTTGTGTCTTCAACTAGAACCTGGGCGAGGGCGACCTTCTTTATCATTCCGCCCGAAAGTTCACCCATCTTGCGGTCCATGTCGTTGATGCCCAATGTGCTCAGGATTGATTTTACCTGTGCCTCATAGTTCCAGAGGTCTCCGGCATTCATCTTGACTGTAAGTTCGTCAAATTTTTTCTGCACGCTGTCTGAAATTGAATCTTCAAGCTTTAAGCATATGTCCTCGTAGTCGCGGATGATCTTAAGTTTTGGGCTGTCAGATTTGAAGACGTGGTCACGGATGGTGTCGTTTTTGTCATACACTGGATTCTGCGGAAGGAATGAAACTCCCGCTTCCTTGTTGATTACGACAGTTCCGCGGTCAGGTTCAAGAACACCTGCAATTGTGTTGAGGAGCGTGGATTTTCCCGTTCCGTTGCGTCCGATAAGGGCAGCCTTGTCTCCTTCATTGAGGCCGAATGTAACGTCTGTAAATAGATAGTTTTCGCGGCTGAGTTTTGCAAGGCCGCTGATGGATAGAAGATTCATAAGGTGAATTTTATTTATTGTAGGAATTTGTGCAAGGGGGGGGGCAAAAGAAAAAAGACCCTTCGACTACGCTCAGGGATCCTGGGCTTGCTTAGGGGAGCTCATCCATGGGCAGGGTTGCTGAGCGCAGTCGAAGCAAACTGTCTTTCTTTTGGAGGGCTGGACCCCTCTTTATTATTTTTAAACCTAGACTTTGAATTCGTCGATTTCTTTTCCAATCTTCATGATGTTTTCTGCCATCATGTCGGAAACACCGCTCAATGCATCTCCTGTTTCATGGATGTGGGAGGCGCTTGATGAGATTCCGCTCATAGCATCATTGATGCTTCCGGTTGCATTCTGCAGGTTCTTGATCTGGTCGAGAATCTGCTTGTTTCCTTCGGACATTTCACGTGATGCAAGTTTTACCTCTGCGGTACTGTCTGTCATTTCGCGGAGTACATTGAGAATCTCCTGCGAGCCGGAACTCTGCTCCGACATGGCATTTCTGATGCTCTGTACGAGGCTGTCCGTCTTCTTGAGGCTTTCACTCATTGCCTCATAGTTTTTGTTTGCCTCAACTGATGCGAATACAACTTCCTCGATGGAATCCTTTATGTGCTGTAGCTCATCACCGATTGACTTTGACTGTGATGTTGAAGTCTCCGAAAGCTTGCGGATTTCATCGGCAACAACAGAGAATCCCTTTCCCGCTTCACCGGCATGGGCTGCTTCGATTGCGGCATTCATGGCAAGAAGGTTTGTCTGTTCCGCGATGGAAGAAATTGTTGCGTTTGCTTCCTGAAGCATCATCGACTGTTCTTCAATCTGCTTGATCTTTTCATTGACGTCCTGCTGTGTTGTCATTCCGTCTGATGCATTGGATTCAAGTTCCTTGAAGCTTTTTGCCATGAGTTCAACATTTGTGTTTACAGCGGCAATGTTCTTTACCATTTCCTCAATGGATGAAGATGCCCGGCTTACACCGCTTGCCTGATTGTTGATCATCTTTTCAAGGGAATCGATGTTGCCGGCGATTTCATTTACGGCACCGGCAGTCTCACTGACTGATCCCGACTGGATCTCGATCTGCTGCTTGATGGAATCAATTGCGCCGATGATCTCCTTGATGCTGTTCTGTGTTTCCTGAGTTCCGGCTGTAAGATCTGTTCCGGCTGTAGTAAGATCATTTTTCGAGTTCTTGAGGGAAGCAATGATTACATAGAGTTTTTCTACGAAGGCATTGAATCCGTTTGAAACACCTGCAATCTCCTTGTAGCGGCTGTTTATCTTGACTCTTCTTGTAAGGTCTGCGTTTCCGCTGGCAATTTCATTGATTGCTTTTCCCACAGTCTTCAATGGCTTGAGGGCTCTTGCAACCATAAGTGCGATTACAATACCGACGGCAATCATGATAAATGCGCAGACGATCATGGCAGTGCTCATCAGATTGAGGGTTTCTGAAAAGTCGTCGTATGGTGCCTGTACGATTACAGACCAGGTTGTTCCTTCAATAGGGCAGTACGACATTACTCTTTTGCCGCCCAGGTTATAGACTGCAAATCCGGTTTCACCTGCATAGACTTTGTTTATATGATTTGCAAACTCGGCCATGGCAGGATCTTCAGAAACTGATTCCTGCATTTTCTGCATGGTTTCCACATTCTTGATCTCAACGTCACCAATGGTACAGCCTGTTGTCCGGTCAACAATGATAGGGTAACCGCTTTTTCCAACCTTGATCCTCTGGCAGGTGTTGCAGAGTATGTCTCCGTTTACCGCAGAGAAGAGTATGTTTTCGATTCTGCCTTTCTCATTTACAACAGGTACTGAATAGAAGAGGGCAAGGGCATTGGTGATCTTGTTGAAAAGAGGACCGTAGATATATTCCTGGCCCTTGATGGCAGCCTTGAAGTAAGGACGTTCTGAAAAGTTGATCATCCTGTTTACTTCTTCCTTGAAGGAATTTCCTTCGGCGTCCGTAATGCTCAGGCCGATGAAAGTCGGATCTGCATGGGCTACCTCGTCAAGGTTTTTCTGTCTTTCAAAGAAGTCATTTCTGCTGTCCTTGATGTAAGGAAGGGCGGCTATGGCCCTCAATGCCTTGAACTGCTTTTCGTTCTGCTCCGTGATTTCTGCGGCTACAGTGTTTGCAAGATTCCCCAGTGTTGACTCAAGGGTCCTTTCAAGTGTGTAGTGTGCGAATTTATTTGACAATGAAAAAAATACACCGCTTACAACAAGGGTAAGCAGCACGATACATGTAACGATAATAGATCTGATGCTTCTCATACTATTTATTTTATACTAAAAGAGTAGGAATTCAAGCTTATGTAAGTAAAAAAAAAGGTCGTCAAAAGACGACCCTTCGACTACGCTCAGGGATGTTTATCCGTGGGCAGGGTTGCTGAGCGCAGTCGAAGCACGCTGCCATTTTTTTGTAGTCTGCCGGACCCTTCGACTACGCGGCTTGAAGCTGCGCTGCCATTTCAGGGGTCCTGGGTGTTTTTTCTAATCAGCAAGACATGCGTCCAGTTCCGCGCTGATCTTTGCCTTGTCCAGGTTCTGTCCGATGACGCAGAGCTTGATCATTCTGTCGCCAACAGTCTCATCCCATTCTTCCTTGATCTTAGGATTTGCATCAAGGATTTCCTTCTGTTCCTTGGCAGGACATGCGGCAACCCACTGTCCGCTGTAGCCTGCGGAAATCTGGCGTCCTGAAGTTTCAAAAACCCATGCCATCTCAGGTTCGTCGCTGAACCACATGAGGCCCTTGCAGCGGATGATGTTGCGTGGCCACTTGTTTGCATATTCGTCAAGCTTCTGGCGGTCAAAGGCCTTGCGGCGGTAATAGATGAATGTTCCGATTCCGTATTCGTCTTCGCTTTCACCTTCGTGCTTGTGTTCGTGATGATGGTGGTGGTGGTGGCAGTGTTCGTCGCAATGGTGACCTTCTTCTCCATGTGCAGGATTGTGGTCGTGCTCGTCATGGTCATCATCATCGTCGTCATGGTGGTGTTCATGTTCGTGATCGTGGTGATGATGTTCATGTTCCTCATGATCATGGTCGTGGTGGTGGTCGTGCTCGTCGTGGTCATCTTCCACTTCGTCTTCTTCAAGATGCTTGCACCATCCAGCACTTGCATAGACTGAATCAAATTCAAAGGAACCTGTTCCCATGATCTTTGAAACTTCAACCTTGCCGTGGTCAGTTTCGATGATGTTCACTCCAGGGTGGAGCACTTCGATTACCTTGCGGACTTTCTTGAACTGGTCTTCCGTAACAAGGTCCTTCTTGTTGATGATGAGTGTAGAACAGAATTCAATCTGCTGGACAAGAAGGCTTTCGATGTCTTCGTCACCGATGGCTTCCTTTGCAAGAAGCTTGTCACCGCCTGCAAATTCATCGACGAGGCGTGCGGCATCTACAACACCTACAACGTTATCAAGCTTTCCGTTCTTGATGAGTTCAAGTTCCTGGGCGATCGGCATAGGTTCACATACACCGGAAGCTTCAATCATGATGTAGTCGAATTTTCCGCTCTTGATGAGGTTTTCGATGTTCTTTACCATGTCGCTCTTCAAGGTGCAGCAAAGGCATCCGTTTGTCATAGGAACGATGCTTGTTGTGTCCGTGATCTTTGCTCCGTCTGCAATGAGTTTTGCATCAACGTTTACTTCGCCAATGTCGTTGACGATAACTGCAACTTTATATCCTTCCTGATTGGAAAGAACCTGGTTCATGAGAGTTGTTTTTCCTGCTCCAAGATAACCGCAGAGCAATGTGATAGGTGTAGGTTTCTTTGCCATGATTGTCCCCTAAAAAAAATCTTTGTTTATAGAAGATACTAAATTTTCCGGTAAATTGCAAAACAGACGGAACTAAAGCAAGGCCGGCCGTGTATAGTTCCACCTGTCATATGAATACTAGTCAGTATATTAAATATGGAGATTTTTTAAATTTTTGTTGAAAAATCAAGAAATTTGACCGACAATATAAAGAGTTATTATAAGAGCTTCTGAAAACAAAATTTCCGGAGGTTGCTTATATGAAACTACTGAAAATCAGGAGATTTGTCTGCTATGGAAAAGAAAGAAAAAAACGGCAAGCTTGTAATTAAACTTTTACTTACCATCGCTGTTGCTTTTGTCGTACTTAATGCAATTCAGCTGTTTGTAATTTCTAATTACACAAAGAGTGAAATGAAGAAAACATCGGAAGATGCCTATGTTGCTATTGATACAATGCTTGCAAGCTTAAATGACCCATACACAAGATTTTTAGATCCAAAAGAATTTGAAGAATTGTTAGATAAAATAACAATTAGTGCAAAAGATAAAGACCTTATGAGAATGCGATATATTGAAGAATATGACTTCTATTATATTGCTGATGAATTAGGATACTCAAGGTCAGGTATATTAAAAAGACATTCTAAAATACTAAGTAAACTTAAAAATTATTTATAAATAGCTATAATCATAACCATTTATATGATTATTACTATTCAAATATTTGAGAATAAGTTATTTATTAAACTATGCCTTCATGATATGAATGAACATGGAGGTATATCTAATGAAT
>CALELJ010000032.1 GCA_937902445.1 uncultured Treponema sp.
AAGAGTAGATTTTCCTGCGTTGCGGCATCCAAAAAATGCAATGTGAATTCTTTCTGAAGACGGTGTGTTCATAAAATCATTTCCAAAAAAGTCTGCTGGTTTTTAAGGCTTTCTGAAAAATTATTCTATAGAAAAATTTACATTATATATAGTATAATCAAGTATTAATTTTTTTGGAGTTATTATGGTTGAGTTGCACGAGTCTGGTGAAGATTATCTTGAAGCTGTTCTTGTTTTAAAACGTCAGAACGGAATTGCCCGCTCAGTTGATGTGGCAAGAAAACTGGGTGTTTCAAAGCCGAGTGTCAGCCGTGCCATGAGCATTCTCACTGAAAGCGGTTACATTACGGACGGACCTATTGGCTCTCTTGAACTTACTCCAAAAGGTCTTGAGCGTGCTGAATCAATTTATGCCCGCCATGTTCTTCTTACAAAATTCCTTATGAAAATTTGTGGAGTTGATGAAGAGCAGGCGGAAGCAAATGCATGCCGTATCGAGCACGACATCGATGAAGATATCAAGAACGGCATTGAAAAATGGATGGAAAACAATTCATAAGGGACGGTTCGACTTCGCTCACCGATCCTATGGAGCTGTAGGATCCCTGAGTTCGTCGAAGGGTCCAGTTCCTAAATGACATAATACTGTTTCAGATAAACTTAAAACTATAATAGAGGAAAATATGGCAGAAAAATCACACGGAACACATACTGACGACAATCACAAGGCACTCTGGTCCGGACGTTTTGCGGAAGGTCCTGATGCAGCGGCAGTTGAATTTGAGACTTCAATTTTTGTAGACGAGCGCATGGCTCTTGACGACATTCACGGATCCATTGCCCACGCGGAAATGCTTGGTGCAAGCGGAATCATCAGCAAGAAGGAAAGCGATGCCATCGTAAAAGGTCTTAAATCAATCGAAAAGGATCTTGAAAGCGGAAAGCTGAAGATCGACTACAGCGCGGAAGACATTCACTCTTTTGTTGAGGCAACTTTGACAGACCGCATCGGTGAACCTGGAAAGAAAGTCCACACCGGTAGAAGCCGCAACGATCAGATTGCACTGGATGAACGCCTTTACCTCAAGAGAATAATTCCATGCCTTCAGAATGAGATCATCACTTTGATCGAAACTTTGACAGACATTGCAGACAAGAACAAGAAGACTTTGCTTACTGGTTACACACACATGCAGCATGCTCAGCCTGGAACTCTTGCACAGCATCTCATGGCATGGGCAACAATGCTCAAGCGCGACTGGCTCCGTCTTGAAGACAGCCTCAAGCGTGTCAATCTTTCTCCTCTTGGAGCAGGTGCCCTTCAGGGAAGTACTCTTCCATTGAACCGCGAACTTGTTGCAAAGAAACTTGGTTTTGAAGGCGTTACGGAAAATTCCCTGGACACTTCTGCTGACCGTGACTACTGCATCGAATTTACTTCTGACTTTGCAATCCTTCAGAGCCACCTGAGCCGCATGTGCGAAGAAGTTGTTCTCTGGTCTACTACGGAATTTGCTTTCATTGAATTGAGCGAAAAATGGTCTACAGGTTCTTCAATCATGCCTCAGAAAAAGAATCCTGACTTTGCGGAACTTATCCGCGGAAGGACAGGAAAGGTTTACGGCGACCTGATCAATCTCCTTACGATGGTAAAGGGACTCCCACTTGCATACGACCGCGACATGCAGGAAGACAAGGCTCCGCTGTTTGAAGCCCTCGACACTGTTGAAGGAAACCTGAAGGTTTTCACTGCCATGATCTCTTCCGCAAAATGGAATGTTGAAAACATGGCAGCTTCCTGCGAAGGCGGATTTGCAAACGCAACTGACCTTGCTGAATATCTTGTACGCAAGGGAATGCCTTTCCGTACAGCACACACTGTTTCTGCAACAGCTGTAAGAAAGGCAATAGAAGCAGGACTTACAAAGATAGAAGATCTTTGCATCGAGGAACTTCAGCAGTGCTCGAAACTCATTGATGAAGACGTCTACGAATGTCTTTCTCCTGTAGCCTGTGTGGAGCACCGCCAGACAACAGGTGCACCGTCGTCAAAAACAACGGGCGTTCAGATCCGCAACATGAAGGCTTTCTGCAAAAAGAGCTTGAAATAGAATCATTTTATAAGAGGTGTATAAATGAAAAAAATTATCGTTGTCCTTATGGGACTTATGGCATGCCTTTCAATGGCATCAGCTGCAAAGAAGAATGCAAACAAGTTTGTACTTGGTCTTGACGATTCTTTTCCACCAATGGGTTACCGCGATGCAGACAACAACATCGTAGGTTATGACATCGACCTTGCAAAGGAAGTTACAAAGCGTCTTGGCCTTGAACTTGTATGCCAGCCAATCGACTGGTCTGCAAAGGAAATGGAACTCAACACTGGAAAGATCGACTGCATCTGGAACGGTCTTACAATGACTGAAGAACGCACACGCAAGATGGCATTCTCATCAGCTTACCTTGAGAACGCACAGGTTGTAGTTGTTCGTGCCGACAGCGGAATCAAGACACTTGCTGACCTTAAGGGAAAGAAAGTTGGTGTTCAGGCCGGATCTTCTGCACAGGATGCTTTGGACGAAGCAAAGGACTTCAAGGCTTCACTCAAGGAAGTCGTAGAATTCCAGGAAAACGTAACAGCACTCAACGACCTTGAAATCAAGAGCATCGACGGCGTTGTAATGGATCTCATCGTAGCAAACTACAGCATCCAGCAGGGAAAGAAGGCCTTTGTCGTACTCGATGAAACACTTGCTCCGGAAAAGTACGGAATCGCTTTCAGCAAGAAGAACAAGAAACTTCGTGACAGCGTTCAGAAGACACTTGAAGAAATGGCTAAAGACGGAACACTCGCAGAAATCACAAAGAAGTGGTTCGGCTCTGATATTTCTAAGATTGGAAAATAAACACCGGAATATCCCCTGCCGTACTTCGTCAAGAAATGAATGTGTAAAAATCGGGAAGGAAGGAAGAGGCTGGCAAAAACATTCAAAGCCCTGGAAGATAGTTTCCTTGCAGGGCTTTGCATGTAGCGACGATATCTAGCGGTTTTGCCAGACTCGTACTGACTGGAAGATTTTCATACACTTGATTCTATTTCCGTGCGGTAGGGGATGATTGCGATTTTGCTTGATATACAATGATTTTATGATTGAATCCATAACAGAATACATTACAGATCTAAGTTTGAACAAACTCATTCCGGCAATGCTTAAAAGTACCGGAATCACAATCGAAGTTTTTGTTCTCGTATTGTTGTTTTCAGTTCCGCTTGCTCTGCTCATCTGCTTTGGCCGCATGTCCCGCATCAAGGCAATCTCAGAGATTACAAAATTTTTCCTTCTCGTCATCCGCGGAACTCCATTGATGCTGCAGCTCATCTTTGTTTACTTTGCACCACAGATGATCTTCCAGATCGGCTTTGACCGTTTTACAGCCGGAATCGTTGCAATGGTAATAAATTACGCAGCCTATTTTGCAGAAATTTATCGCGGAGGAATCCAGTCCATTCCCCAGGGACAGTATGAGGCAGGCAAAGTCCTTGGCTTTACAAAGAACCAGACTTTCATGCGCATAGTAATGCCTCAGGTAATAAAGAAAATAATTCCCCCGATGGGAAACGAAGTCATAACTCTGGTCAAGGATACGGCATTGATCCAGGTCCTTGGTGTTGCGGAACTTTTCCATGTTGCAAAAACACAAAGCGGTGCCCTTGTCAGTGTAATGCCTCTTTTCATTGCAGGCGTTTTCTATTTCATCATGAACTGGGCAGTTTCAAAAGCCTTTGACTACACGGAGAAAAAACTTGACTACTACAAATAATGAAATCATCAGGGTAGAACATCTCAAGAAATCTTTTGGCAGCCTTGAAGTATTGAAGGACATTTCGTTTTCCCTTCATCAGGGAGAAGTCCTTGGTATCATCGGTCCAAGCGGAAGCGGAAAGTCCACCCTGCTTAGATGCATATGCCAGCTTGAGACAGTTACAGGCGGAACAGTAAACATCTGCGGAAGAAACCTTGTCGAAGATGGAATCTACACGGATAAAAATACACAGAGGGCAATAGGCCTTGATATCGGCCTTGTATTCCAGAACTTCAACCTGTTCCCTCATTTTTCTGTCCTGCGGAACATTACTGAAGCCCAGCGCATTGTGCTTGGAAAATCAAAGGAAGAATCAGAAGCCGTCGCCATGGAACTTTTAAAGAAGATGGGCCTTGAATCAAAAGCCGGCAGCTATCCTTGCGAGCTTTCAGGCGGCCAGCAGCAGCGCGTTTCCATTGCCCGTGCCCTTGCGTTGAAACCACAGGTGCTTTTCTTTGACGAACCCACATCGGCCCTCGATCCGGAACTTACAGGTGAAATCCTTGCCGTAATCCGCGACCTTGCAAAAGAGAAAATGACCATGGTAATTGTTACCCACGAAATGTCTTTTGCCCGCGACACAAGCGACCATCTTATCTTCATGGATGGCGGTGTAATCGTAGAGCAGGGCAATCCGATAGAGCTTATCAACAATCCAAAGGAAGAAAGGACTATACAGTTCCTTAAGAGATTCAACAACAAATAAACAGGAGTTCCATATGGCAAATATTTTTTCTTTCCCTGGCAGTGGAAAAAAGAACGAAAATGAAAATGTAAACGAAGAAAAAGTAACTTCGTTTGAATATGAAAAACTTGTAGGCAAGGTCGTTCATTCAAAGGAATTCTGCAAGACTGGAATGATTCTTGCCGTAAAAAAAGATTCAAAGGACAGGGTTCAGTATCTCCTTTCCGATGTTGACGCAGGTCTTGGTCTCATCGGTGAAGACGATCTTTTTGAAAAGTGGGAAATTGAGGAATAGTCCGTCCGCTTTTTTACCGGTTAAAGTTTTCTAATGAACATTAAGCTTTTGGCATCTGAGAAATCTGTTTCTTGAAAGGTTCCGTAGAGTCTAGCCTCTTGCTTTTATTTAAAAAAAATGCAAAAATTAGAAAATTTTAATCTTCTGGAGCGGCTATGAACAAGCTTAGGCTTTTCATATGTATATCGGCATTTCTCATTTCTCTTGCCTCCTGCGACAACGCCCTTTTCAATGATAAGGACATCAGAGGTCGTGCGGAGGATGAATTTGCATATGCCAGCGCCCAGTCTCTGGATGTTACCTACCGCGTTTCGGATTCACAGGCCGGAACCATCGAAGGCAAGTCCAGAGTAAAACTTTCATATCCTTTTGTCGTTCTGTTCAATCTCAATCCCAACTACGGAACTTTTTCGGGCTGGAAAGTCTACCAGAATTATGGACAGAAAGATCAGGCTCTTCTTGTAGAAAATACAGACTATAAAATGGGAAAAGAAAAAATCACCGGAGATTCCATCATCTCTGAATTCATAGTGATGAAGAAATTAGTGATTTGCAATATGCAGAGTATATGAATAAAATTGAAAGATTAAAAAATCATGAACCAATTCAATACATATT
>CALELJ010000033.1 GCA_937902445.1 uncultured Treponema sp.
AGATTGCCGGTAAGACAGGTACGGCCGAAGTAAACGGTTATGGAAAAGACCACTGGCATTCCTGGATGGCAGCCTATGCTCCTTACGACGCTCCTCCGGAAGACCAGTACGTTGTTGTCGTTCTTGTTGAAGCCGTGAACAAATGGGAGTGGTGGGCTCCTTACGCAACAAACATAATCATCCAGGGAATCATAAACGACCAGACCTTTGATGAGTCTGTGGATGCCCTGAAGTTCAGATATCTGCTCAATCAGCAGAATGCACAGGGAGGACGAAGAGAATGAAACTCAAGATTTTCACCAGCCTTGATTACCTGCTTCTTCTTTGCATCCTGTTTCTCACCGGTATTGGAATCGCCTTTATCTATTCATCAGGATTCAATTCCGACGGAATCAACGTTTCAAATGAATATATAAAGCAGATCATCTGGCTTGGTGTAGGACTTGTCATACTTGTCCTTGTAGCACTTTTTGATTACAGACGGCTGAACAAATACTCATTCCATTTTTTTGCCTTCATGATTGCCGTGCTCATATACACAAGGTTTTTTGGACGCCTTGTCAATGGTGCCCGCAGCTGGATTGGAATCGGAGATTTTGGAATTCAGCCATCGGAACTGACTAAAATTTCATTCATTCTCTTTCTGGCCAAATATCTTGAAAGTTCAATGAATGAAGAACCAAGAAAAAGATTCATACACAGTCTCTGCATACTTGGAATTCCTGTAGGAGTCATACTTCTCCAGCCTGACCTTGGTACGGCCAGTGTATTCATTCCGATTTTCCTTTTCATGTGCTTCATGGCAAACATCCCTGTAAGATATTTGATGATCGTTTTTCTAACTGGTATGTTCACGATTACCTTTACCGTTCTGCCGGTATGGGAAACTGAAATTCTTCACAAAAGTGTTCCCGCCATACACATACTTACAAACCTTAAGCTCAGAATGCTGGTTTCCGTTGCTTTCCTTGGAATTACGACAATCGGTGTTCTTGGAAATCTGTTTTTCAAGAAAAAATATTATTATTGGATTACATATTTCTTTGGTATCCTGTCAGTGTCCCTTATTGCGTCTGTCGGAGCGGGAAAAGTCCTTAAGCCATATCAGATTGCACGTCTCATAGTTTTCATCGATCCTTACAGTGATCCAAAGGGCAGTGGATGGAACATCATCCAGTCACAGACGGCCATTGGTGCCGGAGGCCTTTTGGGACGAGGTTTTCTCCAGGGCAGCCAGAGCCACCTTCGATTTCTTCCCCAGCAGTCCACTGACTTCATCTTCAGTATTTTTTCTGAAGAAATGGGATTTGTCGGCGGCATATTCATGTATGCGGCATTCCTCTGTATTCTTTTAAGGATTCTTTATGTCATCAAGCAGACTACAAACAATTACAGCTGCTATATTGCGTCTGGAATTCTTGGAATGTTCTTTTTCCATTTTATAGTAAATGTCGGCATGGTAATGGGTATCATGCCGATTACAGGTATTCCTCTTCCTTTCATGTCTTACGGAGGTTCCGCCTTGATAACAAACATGATGGCCCTTGGACTTATAATGAGCATTAACAGCCGTCGTCTTGATTTTAAATCGACTTTTTAATCTATGAAAAATCTTATCAATCCACTTGAAGTTTTTGGTCCTCTTTTGAATTCCGTGCAGGTTCCGTCCCGTTATGTTGGCGGCGAATTTGGAATCACGATAAAGAAACATATAGAAAACGAAAGCATGTTTAACTTTGCCGTTGCTTTTCCAGACATGTATGAAATCGCAATGTCAAATCTTGCTGTAAGGATCATCTACAATGGACTCAACCGTCTTGATGGCGTAAGATGTGAACGTGTTTTTGCACCGGCTCCAGACTTTGAGCAGCTTCTGAAAGACAAGGATGTTCCGCTTTACACGCTTGAAACCGGAATGCCTTTATGTCAGACAGACATGATAGGTTTTTCAATAGGTTACGAACTTGGAATTACTGAAGTCATAGCCATGCTTGAAGATGGCAAGATAAGTGCTTTTGCCGAAAAGAGAACGGAAAAAGATCCTATTGTAATCTGCGGTGGCTGCGGTGTGACAAATCCAGCTCCCTTTTCTGATTTTTTTGATGCATTCATAATTGGAGAAGCTGAACCTGCATTGTTTGATCTTGTTGAGGAACTTGCCTCAATGAAGAATAAAGGTGCAAACCGTGCGGAATTGATTGAGCACATGGAGACAAAATCTTTCATCTGGACAAGACGAAAATGCACCGGAGAGAACAGGAAGATTGCAAGAAGGGCAGTCCAGAATAATTTTGGTCTTGTTCCGTCCATACCATCCTGGTTTCCACTGCCGACAAGCAAACCTGTCCAGGATCACGGTGTCATTGAAATCATGCGCGGCTGTCCAAACGGATGCCGTTTCTGCCATGCCGGAGTCTATTACAGACCTACAAGAGTAAAAAACCTGAAACTCATCATAGATGAAATCGACCATCTTGTTTTTGATGCAGGTTATAGGGAAGTCAGCCTGAACTCACTGAGCAGTGCGGATTTTCCAGACGTAGGCGGACTTCTGGATCTTCTCAATGAAAGATACAAGGGCCTTAATGTTTCATTCCAGCTTCCATCGCTTAAAGTAAACAGCATGTCACTGGACATACTTGAAAAACTATCTACCGTTCGTAAGAGCGGATTGACCTTTGCCGTCGAGACCCCGGAAGAAATGTGGCAGTTGAGTCTCAACAAGGAAGTCTATGCCCAGCATCTTGAATCCATCGTCAGGGAAGCAAAACAAAGGGGATGGAGCAGTGCCAAATTCTATTTCATGATAGGACTTCCTTTGGGAGATTATTTTTCAGAGACAAAACTTGAGCCTGGCAGCGAAGGTACGGAAGAAAGGGCCATTGTTGATTTCCTTATTCCATTGCAGGCCAGAACTAAAATACAGTGCAATGTAAATGTAGGCGTTTTCATTCCAAAACCTCATACTGCATACGAAAGGATGACACAGATAACCCCGGAAGACGCAAAGAAAAAAATTGACTACATCTACCAGAATCTTCCAAGAGGTAAATTCAAGATTGGCCGTCATAATTTTGATGCAACTGTGCTTGAAGGATTATTGAGCCGCGGAGATTCCCGTGCAGGCCAGGTAATCTACAATGCCTACAAGAAGGGCGTTCGTTTTGACGCATGGGACGATTACCTTAGAAACAATACCGACAAGTGGAAAGAAGCATTTGCTGAAGCTGACTATGATGTCATGGACTATATCTACAGGAAGTGGTCCTTTGATGAAGAACTTCCATGGAACGGTGTAAGTCTTGGACCTGCGCCATCCTTTTATAAAAAGGAATGGGACAAATCTGTAAGCAGTATTCTCACGCCAAAATGTTCCAGCAACTGTGACCATAAATGTGGAATATGCAACACAAAGGAAAATGTTGAGGTTTATACCCCGGAAAAGATAGAATCCGTCTCAAGTAGTCTACAAAATAAGACAATTATAGTGCCAGAAACTGTACCCGAATGCAACATTGAAGTAATGTATCGTGTTTTGTTCAATTTCCAGCGTAAAAACGGCGGTGAATTTACAGCCTATCTTTCCCAGGTTGAGATTTTCCATAAGGCTATTTTAAGGTCTGGGCTCCGGTTTGTATTCACCAGCGGCTTCAATCCGCTTCCAAGACTTGAATTTGCAACAGCAATGACTCTTGGAGTTCCGTCGATGGAAGAAACAGCCAGCTGTCTTTTGTATGATGAAATTCCACCGGAGACATTCATAAAGGCAATGAATGCGGTTTTACCGGAAAATCTACAGATAACTGAAGCATTCATATTTCCTGTTACAAATCTCCGCAAACGAGAATCCCTAACAACAGGGCTTTGGGGCGCGACTTATACATATAGATTTGCTGACAGCAGTATGGAAGAAGGGTTCTTTAATAGTGAAATCTACAGTGCATTTACCCAGGCCAATCCAGATGTAAAAATCACAAGAGGCAAGGAAATTGCAGTAAAGGCTCCCGTAAGTGACAAAAAATTACGCCAGGCCATCGAAGAATATTCCGCAAGAAAGTGGTTTGAGGTCGTTGATGTTGTAAAGACAGGAACACTTGCAAAACCCGAAATTTCAGGATGGACCGCTGCTGATGAAGATAAATGGCGTCACGACAGCAAGCATTTCACAAAATCGGAAACTATTTCCAGCCACACGGAACCTGTTCCATTCATGGAGCTTTACCAGCAGATTGCGCTTATCAACAGAGAGCTTATAGAAAAGCGTCAGGAATTAAGAAAGGAACAGGATCAGTTTTACGAGGATCATCCCGACGTAAAGGAAAAACGCGGTCTGTAACTAAAAAGGATGCTGAGTAAGCGTCTAATTAGCACCCCCTAAAAATCAAACAAAATTAAATATACAATCACCTTAATTCAAAAGGCTGTGTCCGTAGAAAATGTTGCTCAAAT
>CALELJ010000034.1 GCA_937902445.1 uncultured Treponema sp.
GGTGGAAAAGGCCCATCCGGATGTGTTCAATGTATTGCTTCAGGTTCTTGATGACGGACGTCTGACTGACGGTCAGGGCAGGGTAGTCGACTTCAAGAACACCATCATAATCATGACAAGCAATCTTGGCAGTGACCTGATTCTTGAATCGGTTCCGGGGCAGGAAAAGCAGCTTGGGGAAAAGCTTGATGCCCTCCTCAAGTCCCATTTCCGTCCTGAATTCCTCAACAGAATCGATGAGACCGTCATGTTCAGCAGGCTTGGAAAGGAGCACGTTGAAAAAATAGCATCCATCCAGCTTGACCGCGTGGCAAGACGCCTTGAAGACCGCCGGATGACCATCGAATTCGACGAAAGTGCCCTGTCTTTCATCGCGGAAAAAGGATACGATCCTGGCTTTGGTGCACGTCCAGTCAAGCGCGCTGTTCAGACCTGGGTTGAAAATCCACTTTCAAAGCAGCTTCTTGAAGGCAGATTCACGGAAGGCAGCCATATAAAAGTCACTGAGGAGGGCGGCGTCCTTAAAATGTACTGCTGAGCGTAGTCGCCACTACCAGGCTAGCTGACACTGTCAGGATGGCTGAGCGTAGTCGAAGCCGCAATTAGTAGAATGGTCATTTCGACAAGGCTCAATGACCCTGACAGGTGGACGTCCCCATCTCTTTTATTTTTTTGATTTTTTTTCAACTATAATATAGAATGGAAGGAGATGAACGGACTTATATTAAGTGGAAGTAAAAACGTATTTGAAGTCGAGTGCGATGATGGCATATTACGCGACTGTACCATCAAGGGTAAAATCCTTAAGGATGCAAAGGGATATTACAATCCTCTTGCTCCAGGGGACATTGTAAGCCTTGATGACGAAACCCTTGAGGAAGAAAAGGGACAGATTCTTTCCATTGTTCCGCGCAAAAACGAATTTGTCAGATGGAACATCAAAAAACGCGAACCGCAGCTTCTAGCCGCAAACCTTGACTATCTCCTTATCGTCACAACTCCAGACGAACCTCCATTCCGCCCAAGATTCATAGACCGTGCCCTTGCCCAGGCAGAGTACGAAAACATAACTCCCGTAATTGTATGCAATAAATACGACCTGGCTGCAGGTAGTTCCGACGAATTCCAGAACCAGCTTGATGTATGGGAAAAGGTTGGCTACAAGGTCATAAGGTCCAGTGCCCGTACAGGCGAAGGTATCGAGGAACTTGCCCATCTCATGGAAAACAAGCTCTGTGCCTTTGTCGGTCAAAGCGGTGTAGGAAAAAGTTCCATCATAAACGTCCTTGACAACAGTGTCGTCCTCAAGACAGGAAGCCTTTCAAAAAAATATGGCAAGGGATGTCATACTACGACCAAGGGAACCCTCATCCACCTTCAGCTCAACGAGGCTCTCATGGGTGGACTCAAGGATGCCACTGCCGACATCATCGATACTCCGGGGGTCCGCCGTTTCCTTTTGCATGATATTACAGCTGAAAATCTTGCCCTCTATTACAGGGATTTTGTTCCCTATGTGGGCAAGTGCGGTTTTGGAATGAGCTGCAGTCACAACGGTGAGAAAAACTGTGCCGTGTGTCAGGCTGTGGAAGACGGAAATATTGCACGCGAGCGTTACGAAAGCTGGCTGCGTATTGCCGAAGAACTCAAGACTGGAAGCTTTGAGGACTAGTTCATGCCGGCGTATACAATAATCGTTCCTGACAGTGATGTTCTTTCCCGTTTATGCGGAACCAATGACTGCAACCTTAAGCTTATCGAGGAATTCCTGGGGCTCAGCATATTTGCCCAGGGAAATGAACTTTCGGTGGAGACTGACGATCCGGCCTTGCAGCAGCAGTTCAATTTCATAATCAACAGAATCCTTGATGAATTTTCAGACGGAACAATAGCCGTTACCGACGGTGAACTGATCCAGTCCGTGCTGAACAACGGGGACACAGGTGACCATCAGTTCCTTACAAGATATTCGATTCAGATTCCAGGCGGAACTAAAAAGGTCTATCCGCGCACAAAGGGACAGGCCCTGCTTATTCACAAGATGAGGACTACGGACATGGTTTTTGCCTGTGGTCCTGCCGGCAGCGGAAAGACATTCCTTGCTGTTGCCGAGGCTTTGAAGCTTCTTTTGAGCCACAAGGTAAATTCCATTGTCCTTACAAGACCTGTGGTGGAAGCCGGTGAAAGCCTTGGATTCCTTCCGGGTGACCTTAATGAAAAAATAAACCCATACATCAGACCACTATACGATGCTATGGGTGCGGTTTTGCCCAAAGAGACTGTTAAAAGACTTACAGATAATGGTATAATCGAAGTGGCTCCCCTTGCGTACATGAGGGGCCGCACGTTGAATGACTGTGCCGTAATCCTAGATGAGGCCCAGAACACTTCAATAGAGCAGATGAAAATGTTTTTGACCCGCATGGGTGAGAATTCCAAGGTATTCATTACCGGGGATCCGACTCAGGTTGACCTTCCAAAGAAGATAACCTCCGGCCTTGTCCATGCACTGGAAATCCTGAAGGATGTGGATGGTATTTCCATCGCGCGCCTTGATTCCGGCGATGTTGTCAGAAACGAACTTGTTAAGAAAATTATCCGGGCGTATGAAAATGAAGAAAAATGATGAAAAAAAATCCGTTTCAGAGATTCTGTCAGATTCCTTTGGAGCTTACCTCAAGAGGGATTATCCAATCCTGGTGCTGATTTTTATCACTCTCCTTATAACTGTCGCACTTTGTTTCGTTAAGATTTCAACTACAAATACAATTGCCTCCTTCAACATCAATGACTACGAGGTGGGGCAGATTGCGGACGTGACAATCAAGGCAATAAAGACGCTGCCTGCCGACTATGACAATCCCATTCCCATTGAAAAAGGGGAGAAGGTGATCAGAAAGGGATTCCCGATTACTGAAGACGGATATGCAAAGCTCAAGAAAATGTCCGAGTCTCCGGTGTACATCGATTACCGCTCCTTTGCGGATTCAATAATCTACCACATCCTCATGTGCGCTCTTTTCTTCTTCCTTTTCTCGAAAATCTATTTTAAGAACAACATGATTGAATTCAAGGAACTTGTGACCGAGTGCGTGTTCTACCTGATTGTTTTTGCCACCGTCATCTTTGGTTCCAAACTGCCATATTTTTCATCGCCCTTCGCACTGTGCGCCATCATTCCGGGGCCGTTGTTCATTTTCCTTATTTCGATTCTTTTCGGGCAGCTCAACGCGGTTTTCTTTTCACTGATGATTTCACTGGCTGTCCTCAACGCAACCTCATACCAGATCGTTCCCTTCCTTTTTGTGCTTTCATCTTCCTTTGCTTCTTCCCGTCTTGTGCGCAAAATCGACCGCAGGACCGACATGGTTTTTGTTTCGGTTCTTCAGGCTGTCCTCAACGCAGTTCTCCTTGTAATCTTCAAGATTGTATTCAATGATCCGATCACAAACGGTGTGGGTGCACTTGTAGGAGTAATCCTCAACGGTTTCTTCTCAGGCATTCTCTGCCTTGGACTTCTCACGCCTCTTGAACTTGTGCTCA
>CALELJ010000035.1 GCA_937902445.1 uncultured Treponema sp.
GCTTTGGCTCAGTCTTCTGGAAGTTTTCTGCATTCATAAGCTTTTCGTTTGCTTCCTTAAGGCTTTCGGCTGTAAGAATCTTGATACCGTCAATGTCCTTGAGGAGTTCTGCAGTTGTCGGATCACATACGATGTTTGTAATTCCTGTAGCTTTTGCACTGTTTACTGCGGCCACTGCACCACGAACAGGGCGAAGTCTTCCTGAAAGTTCAAGTTCACCCAATGCAAGAACAGGTTCATTCACAGGATACTGTTTTGTCTGTCCCAGGATTCCCAGAGCCATGGAAAGATCCATAGGAGAATCTTTTCTGAGGTCAGCAGGGGAGAGGGACTGAAGTACGCGTTCTGAAGGGAAATCAAGTCCTGAATTAGTGAATGCAGCCCTGATTCTTTCCCTTGTTTCTTTTACTGCACTGTCAGCGATTCCAACGATGTCATAGGCCGGGATTCCGCGTCTGAGGTCTGTTTCAACCTGAACGACAGTTCCTTCATAGCCGAATGGAGAGAAAGTGTAGACTCTGAGAGGTTCAGCAGGTCTGTTGAGTTCTGCTTCCTTATCAAATACGAAGTTTGGTTTTTCAACTCCAAGAATGTATTTGTCTGCATTTTCATAAAGTTCCTTGTAGGCAGCGATTACATTCTGAGCATGTTCATCGTTTTCCTTGAGTCCCTTTACGAAATTGTCACCGATGTAGAAAGAAGGTTTTCCTTCTGTTTCAGTGAAGATACCTGCTCCCTGGCCTTCCTTGTCATCAAATACGATGTCACCAGGAATGTTGAGTCCGATGTATGGGCTTAATCCTTTTTCCTTGAGTTCTGCGTATTTCAATACAGCCTGTTCTGCAGTAAGTCCTGTTACAGGTTCAAATTCAGCACCAATTCCAAGATCCAGGTTAGCAGTGTCGTTTACGAAGAAGTTGTATGGCTTTGATTCCTTTACTGGTTCTTCTGTCTTTACCTGATTGTAGGTTTCAGACTTGAGAAGCTTGTCGTTGAGATAAATCTGGGCATTTTCAAGACTTGTGATTTCACCTGAGAGAATCATTGAAGCGAGTTCTTCTGAAATGGAAGAGCATTCTTCGTGTGCTTTAGCTGAAAGTTCCGTATTTCCTGATTTTTCTGCATTTTCAATGAAATTATGAAAGTCCAGAGTAGCCCACAGTGTACGGTCAATGGTTTCCTTTTTGAGTTCTGATTCAGAAACTTCAAATGTTGCTTCATTTTCTGCCCACTGTTCAGTTTCTTTCTTTATGCGTTCAAAAACTGCACTTGGAACAAGAAATTCTGTTCCTTCAAGACTGGCAGGAGCAAAGAATACATTGAGTTCTTCCCATGAAAGTTCTTTTGTAGCTTCCTTTGGAGCATATTCAGCAAAGTAGTCTGGATGTTCTGAGTAGAGCATCTGTTCGATTGTTGCGTTTGCAGGAACATGGTAGTCCATTTCGATGTAAGGAATCTTCATGATTTCTTCGAGGGAAGTTGAACCCCACTCAGACATCTGAAGGTCTCCGTTGAGGATGTTGTAGCCGAATCCGATTCCGTCCGAGTCGATTTCTGAAAGGAAAATCTCTGTGTCACCGAGGAAGTAGCGGAAACCTACAGTATGTGTTCCGTCTTCATTGATGAGTTCACTGTCAGTGTTGATTCTGCGGTAAGTGTCGGCGATTTCCTTCATCTTGTTCTTGAAGAATTCACCTTCTTCGCCTTCAGTAAGTTCCATTGTGAATTTGAACTGTGCAGGCGGAATTACCTTCTTACAGAGTTCAATGTCTTCTGGAGTGAGTTCAGTTTCCTTTGTAACAGTTTTGTTATCTGATGTAACACTCTGTTTAAATTCTTCTCGTTCCTTTTCAGACATTTCAGTTTCCTGGAATGGCTTGAAGTATCTTTTGTCCTTGAATACAGTCCATTCGTCCATATTCTTTTCCAGGATTGCTCCGCGGATAATGGATTTCATGCCTGCGTATGACAGTGGTTCTCTTGAAGTTTCGTTGAAAGAACTGTCATATTCAAACTTTCCGACACCGCCGCCTGTTTCCCTGTAAAGCCAGACGTATTTGCCTGTGACCTTGTTGTGAAGGATTGTGTCTTCCTCATCGAATGTCATGTCTGAATCGATGAATTCCTTGAGAGGGATTTCATTGTCTGTGTGGACTTCGGTAGTTGTTTCAGGAGGTGTAACTGCCTTTGTGTTTTCTGAAACTGACATTCCCTTTTCAGCACATTTGTCCTGAAGGAGCTTTTCTGCATAGGCGGTCATGTTTACGTTTGCAGGGAACTTTTCCCAGATTCTTCTGAGTTTTGCCCAGTCGATTGAGTTGTAGGTCTTGTAATCCTCTGCGTTCATGGCCTTCTGTGCATTGCGGCTTGGAAGGTAGAGTTCTGAAACTGCCATCTTCTTAACTTCGTTGGCTGTGTATTTGAGGAATTCACTTCCTGCAACATCGCCTGAGGCAAAAGGATATTCGTTGAGGACTTTTGTAAATACGTCGTTCATTGAACTGTCATAGGCATCCTTTACGCCGTCGAGGGCATTTTTAAGCATTTCATCAACACGGTCTGCTTCTGTTGCTTCAATGAGCCATTTTTTGTGAAGTTCCTTGTATTCATTCTGGGCCTTATCAAGATCTTCCATCTTTTCCTTGAGGGTGGCCTTGAGGTTCTGGGTTGCTTCTTCAACAGTCTTTTCAACGAACTGGCGTTGAGAATCTGTTACTCCAGGGAAGTAAAGCTGTGTTTCGAGGGCGTTCAATGCTTCGATGAATTCATCGTGTGAACATGTTGAGCGGACATAATCGAATACAGATCCGTTTCCGTCTCCGATGTCATAGCGGCTTGGTTCATAAGAGAATGTGTCTTCAGGATTGTTTGGATTCGGAATGTTGAAGAACTTGAAGTTTGTCTTGTCATAGCCGAACTGGATTCCCTTGTCTTCTTCAGGAAGTTTGTCATCCCTTTCAAGATCCCAG
>CALELJ010000036.1 GCA_937902445.1 uncultured Treponema sp.
ATCGTAAACGAACAGATCAAGGCTGACCTTCCAGTTACAATGGAAATCATGCCTCTTGACAAGGCAAAGGCAGAAGGTGCCCGTGCCCTCTTTACGAACAAGTACGGTGAAGACGTCAAGGTCTATACAATCGGAACAAAGGACAAGTGGTTCAGCAAGGAAGTCTGCGGTGGCCCACACGTTCAGCACACGGCACAGATCGGTGACTTCAAGATTGAAAAGGAACAGTCATCTTCTGCAGGTGTACGCCGTATCCGTGCAACAATCAGCGGTGGACTTCCACTGGATAAGTAAAAGTTACAGGCAATAGGCAGCTGTAACCTTTGTGATAATGCTTTGTTTATCCATAAAGGCATTGGAAACATGGTTTCTGCTTATTGCTATAATTGAGGTGAAATTATGAAAAAGATTATTCTAAAAGTTCTTTCGGCAGCAATCCTTTCTGTGGCAGTTTTTGCCCAGAACGACATGACTCCCCTTGCTGTTGTCAAATACAATAAATCAGAGACAATTACTTTGAAACAGCTTAAGACAAGGGCATTCTTTGTTCAGAAGCAGTATGGGATTGATTCTCTTCCATTGGACCAGAAACAGATTCTTCTTGAAAACATGATTTCAGAAAAACTCCTTCTTCAGGCAGCAACAAAGGAAAATGTTACTATTTCTGACTCTCAGGTAGACAATTCCTTCCTTGCTTCCTTCAGCCAGCAGCTTGGAAGACAGATTACTGAATCTGAACTTTCAAACTACATAAAGCAGTCTTCTGGAAAAACCCTCGATGAGTACATCAAGGATATGAGCGGCATGACACTTGCTGAATACAAGGCATATCTCAAGAGCCAGCTTGTCATCCAGAATTACGTTGCAATGAAAAAGCAGGCTGAGATTCAGGCTGTGGCAGCTACTGATAAAGAAATCCGTGACGCCTATGAACTCAATAAGTCCAACTTCAAGTGGGATGACATGATGAGACTTTTCCTTGTCATGGTTCCAAAGGGAGATGACGATATGGCTGCAAAGGCTCTTTGTGAGGATCTTCGCAACAAGTATACAAAGGATCCAAAAAAGAGTGTTGAACTTGTAAATTCTCCAGACAACGGAACAAAATATCAGGCTGGTGAGCTTACTGTGGCAAAGACAGTTCAGCAGGCACAGCTTCTCAGATGGCCGGAAGAAAAAATGACTGAGCTTTTCTCTCATAATGAAAAGTATGTCAGTGATGTGACAAAGACAGCCACTGACTTCCAGTTCTTTGCAGTCCTTAAAAAGTACGATGCAAAACTTTTGGCTTTGAGCGATGTTGTTCAGCCGGAAACTACAATCACTGTTTATGACTACATTAAGGGCAACCTTACACAGCAGAAACAGTATACATATTTCAAGAATGCGGCACAGGACATGGGAAAAGAACTCAATGTTCCTGAATATGTTGACCGCAAGAAGAAAGATGAAGCTTTGAACAAGCTTCTCAACTGGTAAAAAAGAGGTTATCCGTGTCACGACGAAACGGCAGAATTTTGGCAGTCCAGGCATTGTATTCCTACGATGTGGGAAAGATGCCTTTGGATGAATTGTTGAAGCTTAACTGGAACCAGAACGAAGCGGATGAAACTGTTCCTGAAGCATTGAAGATTGAGGAAAGCGTTTCCGTTTCCGACGGTGCAAAATCCGAAGAAGCAGACTTTGCCCGTCTTCTTATCTCTGGAACCATCAACCATATTGATGAGATCGATGAGAAGATCAAGTCTCATCTTTCAGCAGGGTGGGGTTTCGACAGACTGAACAAGGTGACCCTTGCAGTTCTTAGAATGAGTGTTTTTGCAATCCTTTATCAGAAGGATCTTAATCCTACAATCGTAATTGATGAGGCCATCGGAATTTCAAAAGATTTTGGAACAGACGATTCCTTCAAATTCATCAATGCGATTCTTGATACTATCCGCAAGGAAGAAGAGAAGGCGTGAAAAAGAACTGTCTGGGCATAGCAGGTGTTTTTTTTGCAATTCTGCTATGCTTTGTGTCATGCTCTTCTCATTCCGAGGGATCTTCCTTTACCTCCCGACTTGATACAATCGATGTCTTTATTTCGCAGAATTCTACTGAGAGTGCGATAAAGGCATTGAAAAAACTTGAAAAAAAAGCTTACAGTTCCTACGAGCGGCTTGGAATCTACAAGCGCTACATTCTTCTTGGTGAAAAGAAAGCGGCGGAAAAAGTTCTTGTGAAAGGGCTTAAAAAACTTTCCGGCAATCCGGAGCTTTCCGCAGTCTATGGAAATTTTCTCCTTAGGGAAGGCAGGCTGGAAGAAGCTTTTACCGTTTCACAGTGTCTTGAAAACAGCAGCTATTCTTCAATCTACGCGGAATGTGTTCTCAGAAAGGCCCTTGTGTCCCTTGATTCAAAAGGTGAGGTTCTCGAAGAGGCTTTTTCTTCCGTTAAAAAGAAATCAAAAAGAAAGATAAAGGCAAGTCCGGAGCCACTCCAGCGTTGGACAAATTTGCCTCTGACATAACTGCGGCT
>CALELJ010000037.1 GCA_937902445.1 uncultured Treponema sp.
TATTCTATTTCATGTGGCACGCTCATGGCAGTCGTATCCGCCAGAACTTTTACCGGATTTTCAATGTCCTTTATTTCAACAACAAAAGAAGATTTGCCCTCTGGAGTCTGATTGAGATATTTTTTGCCGTCGACAATCATATAGTCATAATTGCGGCTGTTCCATAGGAGGGTTGCGGTTGTTTTTCCGCCTTCGACTTTCACTTCTGCAGGTGAAAGGATTTTTGCTTTTCCTGTTCCACCTTCAACGGCTACATCATAGGAATAAATGCCGTCAGCAAGGGAATTTTTTTTAGGTCTGCTGCACGAAAAAAAAGAAAAGACCCCCAGAAAAACAAGAAACAAAAAAAACGGAATTCCAGTAATTCTATAAAGGGGTCTGCTCATGGTTAAATTATATTACATTTCAGCTGTTTATTGTACATCCGACACGGAAACCATATGGTCGTACCAGATTCCTTTTTTGCCGATCAAGGCAACCGGAAATTCCACACCGATTTTTTCAACCGGAATGTCATATCCGTTTACCTTTTCCTCGGATCCATCGTCGTATGACACAGTGTCTACAGTCGGATTAAGCCAGCGTGACCTGCTGTTCTTTGCATCCGCCGCAGTTCCGCAGAAAAGGTGGTCGATTTTGTTGCCCCTGAGGCTCACATGGATCCACATTTTCCCGTCTTTCACTGTAAGGACACCCCTACCTTTGCAGGTTTCATTCACAGAAAACATTGCGCTGTCTGTCTTGAATCTTGCAGAATAGGTTCCGTCCTCAAATCCTAATTTTTTTTTTCAAGAGACTTTACGGCTGCCTTTGTATGTTCAACATAAACATCCTTTACAGCCTTGATTCTTCCAAGTCCCTCAATCTGGCAATCGATGCCGTCAAATGCACCTGAAGCTGCGAAAATAGACTTCCATGAGTCATCTTCATCGCCTGCCATGTCATTGTTTGCGTGGTCGCCTGCAACTACCATGAGAGGTCTGAGGATGACCTTTTTGTAACCGGCGTTCTTTACCTTTTCGATTACGTTCTTTACTTCTGTTTCTTCCGGTTCGCCTTCAACTGTTCCGACAAATACATTCTTATAGCCAAGGGAACCAAACTGTGTAACCATCTGGGAATAAGTAACCTTGGCAGCATGAGAAGTTCCGTGTCCGAGGAATACGAAAGCTGTTCCTGCCTTTGCAGAAGAAGCAACTGAATCAAATCCGGCTGACTTTACGGCTGCATCGATTACTGCCTTTGCAACTGTTTCCTTGTCCTGGTTTACGTCTGCTGCTGTCTTTCCAACCTGACCAAGAAGTGGTTCGGCAACTACAACATTCTCAAATTTTCCCTTGTATGATTCAACAGCTTCTACAAGTTCATCATATTCTGCACCGTGCATAAGGTGTGTAGGCTGAACAACAAGGTTCTTTACGCCATTCTTCACTGCGCGCTGAAGAGCCTGGTCCATGTTGTCAATGAATTCCGCATCCCTTGCCTGAACATGGTTGATGATGATCTGGGCTGTAAATGCGCGGCGAACCGACCATTCAGGATAAGCTGCCTTGATGGCATCTTCGATTCCCTTGATGTCCTTTGCGCGGCTGTCGTTGAAAGATGTACCAAAACTAACGACAAGAATTTCGTTCTCTCCGATGCCGTCCTGGTTGAGGCTGTCATCAAGACCTGCATCTCCAGTATCCCTTCCAAAATAGTCAGGATCTGCATTTTCACCGCTTACCATCTCTTTCTGGGCATCAGTAAGCTTGTCCCATTCCTTCTTTGCAAGAGCACACTGTGCATCTGTCTTTGATGTTCTTTTCTGAACATAGATGGCGTCGATGAGGTGACCAACCTTGTCTGCCTTCTTTTTGTCAGCCTTTTCTCCTGCATATGATGCGAAAACCA
>CALELJ010000038.1 GCA_937902445.1 uncultured Treponema sp.
AGTGGCTTAACATTCCTTTTATCCAGGAAGTTGTTGCCGCAACTACTGCAGTCCGCAAGATCATTCCTCAGACTGATGTTGTAATTGAACTTGGTGGCGAAGATGCCAAGATTACATATTTCAAGGGCGGTGTTGAACAGCGCATGAACGGAACTTGTGCCGGCGGAACCGGTGCCTTCATCGATCAGATGGCTGCCCTTCTTGAAACTGACGCATCGGGACTCAACGAGCTTGCCCGTGGTGCAACAACAATCTATCCTATCGCTGCCCGCTGTGGTGTTTTTGCAAAGACAGACGTCCAGCCTTTGATCAACGAGGGTGCACGCCGTGAGGATATCGCCGCTTCTATTTTCCAGGCAGTTGTTTCCCAGACAATTTCCGGTCTTGCCTGCGGTAAGCCAATCAGGGGACATGTCGCATTCCTTGGTGGTCCTTTGCACTTTTTGGACCAGCTTCGCGAGCGTTTTGTCGTGACACTCAAGCTTAAGGAAGAGGAACAGATCGTTCCGGAAAACAGCCAGCTTTTTGTAGCTTCCGGCGCCGCATATTCTGCTGAAAGAGAAATTAAATGGATAAATGCAAAGGGAGAGGATACTCCTGCAGTTTTCCCTACAATAAAAGAATTCCGTGCAAGCCTTACAAATCTTGTTGGGGCAGAGATGCAGGAAGTTCAGCGTCTTGAGCCTCTCTTTACTTCACAGGCGGAACTGGATGAATTCAATCAGAGGCACTCAACGGAAAAGGCTCTCGTGGGTGAACTTGATAAAACCGAAGGCCCTGTTTTCCTTGGCCTTGATGCCGGTTCCACAACTACAAAGGCAGTTCTTACAGACACTCAGGGAAGAATTCTCTGGCGTTTCTATGATGTTAATGCAGGTAATCCGGTTGACCTTGCCGTAAAGGTTCTTAAAAAGCTTTATTCAATTCTTCCGGAAAAATGCTATATTGCACGTGCCGTTTCTACAGGTTACGGTGAGGCATTGTTCCAGGCAGCTCTTGGCGTAGATGCAGGAGAAGTAGAGACAATCACACACTATCGTGCCGCAGACTTCTTTGTTCCGGGTGTTGAATTCCTTCTTGATATTGGCGGACAGGACATGAAGTGTCTTCGCATGAAGGACGGCGCCATTGTTTCCATTCAGCTTAACGAAGCATGTTCGGCCGGATGTGGTTCCTTCCTCGACAACTTTGCCCGCACAATGGGAATGAGCGTTCAGGAATTCTCTAAGATTGCCCTCATGGCCAAAAAGCCTGTCGACCTTGGTACACGCTGTACTGTCTTCATGAACAGCCGCGTTAAGCAGGCCCAGAAGGAAGGTGCCGAAGTTGCAGACATTTCCGCCGGTCTTTCTTATTCCGTAATCAAGAATGCGCTTTTCAAGGTAATCAAGCTCCGCCGTGCAAGTGAAATCGGAACCAAGGTTGTGGTTCAGGGTGGAACATTCTTCAACGATGCAGTTCTCCGTGCCTTTGAAAAGATTGCTGGTGTCAATGTATATCGTCCTGATGTTGCAGGTCTCATGGGAGCCTACGGTAGCGCTCTTATTGCCCAGGATCAGTGGGAAGACCTTCGCCGTCCAAAGCCGGATGATCCAGACCAGACTCCAAAATTCGTAAAGTCAAACATTGCGACAGTTGACCAGCTTGAGAATTTCAAGGTTGAGCTTGAACTCAAACGCTGCGGCAAATGTTCAAACAACTGTCTTCTTACAATCAATACATTCATCGCGGGTGACGAACGCCGCAAGTTCATCACAGGAAACCGTTGTGAACGCGGAGCAGACATTGAGGAATCTTCTGCCGACAAGGCAAAGCTTGTTGATGCAAGCAACAAGGCAAATACTGTTTCTGCTGATGACAATGAAAAGCTTCCAAACCTTTTTGAATGGAAGTACAAGAGGCTTTTCAGCTATGTTCCGTTGAAGGCTGAGAACGCACCTATGGGAGACGTTGGTATTCCGCGTGTCCTCAACATGTATGAAAACTATCCGCTGTGGTTCACTTTCTTCACAAAACTTGGATTCCGCGTAAGGCTTTCTCCTCGCTCAAGCCGTGCAATTTATGAAAAGGGCCTTGAGACAATTCCGTCTGAATCGGTATGTTACCCTGGAAAAATTTCCCATGGTCATGTTGAAAGCCTTCTCCAGCAGGGTGTGAAATTCATTTTCTATCCTTGTGTTCCTTATGAGAAGCAGGAAGATCCTGGAGCCGGAAACCACTACAACTGTCCTATCGTAACAAGCTATCCTGAAGTTCTCCGCAATAACGTGGATCAGCTTCGTCAGGATGAATCGATTTTCTTCATGAATCCGTTCCTTCCTATCTACGACAAGGATCGTCTCGCAGTCCGTCTGTATGAGGAGATGTCTAAAAAATTCCCTAAGCTTACAAAGAAGCAGATAACCGAAGCTGTGGAAGAAGCCTGGGCTGAACAGGAAAAATTCAAGAAGGAAGTTCAGGAGAAGGGTGAGGAAGCTCTTGAAGAGACAATCACAAAGGGTGGAAACGGTATCGTTCTTGCGGGGCGTCCATACCACCTTGATCCGGAAATCAACCACGGAATTCCTGAGATGATCAATGGACTTGGCATGGCTGTCTTTACAGAAGACTCTGTTGCCCACCTTGGTTCAATTGAACGTCCTCTTCGCATCATAGACCAGTGGTCTTACCACAACAGACTTTATAGGGCCGGTGCCTTTGTAAGTGAAATGGCAAACATGGAACTCGTTCAGCTTACATCATTCGGCTGCGGTCTTGATGCCGTTACTGCAGATCAGGTCGATGAGATCATGAAGGCAAAGAGCCGCATGTATACCCTCATCAAGATCGATGAAGGTTCCAACCTTGGTGCCGTGCGCATCCGTATCCGTTCCCTTATTGCGGCTGTCAAGGCACGCGAGAGAAACAGAGTAAAGCTTACTGTAAAATCTGCGGCATACAAGCGCCAGGTTTTCACAAAGGAAATGAAGTTCAAGCATACAATTCTTGCACCTCAGATGAGTCCTATTCACTTCAAGCTTGTTCAGCAGGCATTCAGATGTTCTGGATATAACTTTGTGATTCTTGATGCCGTTGATCCAGGCATCACGCTCTC
>CALELJ010000039.1 GCA_937902445.1 uncultured Treponema sp.
GAACTTGAAGACGGAAGGACAATTTACATAATTGTAAAAGGAAATCTGGTAAATATTGCAGCCGGAAACGGTCATCCTGCTGATATTATGGATATGAGTTTTGCTCTTCAGGCTCTTTCTGCAGAATATGTATCATCTTTTTTATTTTCTGAACTAGCCATAGATACCCAGCCTGTTGTGTCAGTACCTGTTACTGTAAATGTTTCTGATTTAGGTTTTCCAATGGAGTTGACTTCCTTTACCCAGTACGGGTTACCTGGAGTAAGTTCAAAGTCACCTGTTTCTGTTCCCCACTGCCATGAAAGCTTCTGGATTCCGTTTACGTCCTTTGCATAACCTGCAATCGTGAAAACACCGTTCTTGACTTCATTTTCTGCCGGGGTGACAATTCTGATGTCTGGATTTGTGTTGTCGATGAAGTAGAGGAATGCATAGTTTCCAACAGAACCAGCGTTGTCCCTTGCACGGAACCAGCATGTGGCAACACCGTCAGGGAAGTCCTTTGTGTTTACAGGAACGCTGAACTTGAATTCACTGAGAAGACCTTCAGCAGATCTTTCCTTGTATTTCTCTTCCTTGATTGAAGCGGCGCTGTAGTACTTTCCGCCATCGAGGGAATATTCGAGGCTGTTGATGCCGTTTCCGTCCTTGATTGTTCCGGAAAGATCAATTTTACCGGAAACAAGCTGACCCATGGTGTAGTTTGTAACTTCAATTACAGGAGCACGGCGGTCAAGCTGCCAGGTGACCTTTGTTCTTTCACCTTTCTTTGGAACGACGCGCGACTGGTCGACAACGCCTTTTTCATCCTTGTATGCGTCAGGGTTACCGTTATCGATACCGTAGACTTCAATTGTATGGGGACCTTCAAAAAGCTGCGTAGTGTCGAGGAAGTAAGACCAGAATTCCGTACCGTTGGCCTTTACAGGATGTTCCTCATCACCGTCAAGAATGAGCCAAACTTCGGTAACCTTGTCGTCATCAACACAGGTACCAACGATGTTGAGGTTGCCAGGAACACGCATGTTGTGAACCGGGTTTGTGATTCCGCAGACCGGAAGATCGGATTTTGGGTCGATATAGATGTTGAAAGGACCGGCGATAGTCTTGTTGCCAGCCTTGTCCTCAGCAGTAACGAGAACATTGTACTTTCCAGCTTCATGTTCCGTTTCATTGTTGATGTCGAATTTCTCCTGCCAGCTGTTTTCCGGACCTACAGACTTGGATCTGATCTTTCGTTCCGCAAAAGTCGATACCGGCAACAGAGCCACTGCCACCATTACAGCAAAAACTTTTTTTAGCATTTTTAACCCCGTAACTTTTGTTAATTTTTCCTTCATTTTTACATAAGGAAAATCACAATAGAAATGCCTCTCCCATAAGAAAATTCCAGAAAAGAAATTCCCTTATTTCTTTATCGGCATTGAACCATTTTTTCCCCATATATATTTCTTATGATAACTCCAAAACATCCAAACCGCAAACAAAATATTATTTTCAAGGTCTTTTTTTCAGACGGAACTTACTGAAGCCCAGTACTCTGCCCATGTCTCCCAAAAAGGAAAAATGTGTCGTATAATTGATATCTATGGAAGAAAACATAGCTAAACTTCAGAAACTTGTTGATGAATCAAACAGGATCGTGTTTTTTGGAGGCGCCGGAGTCAGCACGGAAAGCGGAATTCCGGACTTCAGGAGCGTTGACGGACTTTACAACCAGAAATGGGACTATCCGCCGGAAACAATCATAAGCGCGTCTTTTTTTGCGGCGAACACAAGGGAATTCTACAGATTTTATAGGGAAAAACTTCTCGTTGACGGAATAAAGCCAAATGCGGCCCATTATAAGCTGGCGGAACTTGAGAAGGCAGGCAAGCTTCTTGGAATAGTCACACAGAATATTGACGGGTTGCACCAGGCGGCAGGCAATCAGAAAGTGTGGGAACTGCACGGAAGCGTTCTCCGCAACTACTGCACGAAATGCGGTGAATTTTACGACGGGGAATTCATAGCCGGAACAAAAGAAGATGACGGAATTCCACGGTGCACAAAGTGCGGCGCAGTGGTCAAACCGGATGTTGTCCTTTATGAGGAACCGCTCAACGACGCTGTTGTCGAAGGCGCGCTGAATGCCATCTCAAGCGCAGATCTTCTCATCATAGGCGGAACTTCCCTGACGGTTTATCCGGCTGCGGGCATGGTCAGGTATTTCCGTGGGAAGAACATCGTCCTTATAAACAGGGATCCGACCCAGAGTGATTCCATCGCAGATCTTGTCATACACGACAGCATCGGAAAAGTCCTAGGCCAGATAAATGCAGGTTTTGCTTCTGCTCAGGCTGAATGAGGTGATGGACCCTTCGACGCAGCTCAGGGATCCTGTCCTCGCATTGCTACTGCGCTACGTGCACCGAGCATGAGGGCTATTATTTCAATGCCGAGCGCTGTCCCATCTTTGCCTTGAGTGCGCTGATTTCTTTCTTTACATTTTCACGTGCCTTGCCTGCGATGGCAAGTTCACAGGCGGAACTGACTGCCGTAATTCTTCCAAGGATATCCTGCTCAAGTTTTGCGGCAAGTATTTCCTTTGACTCTCCAAGGGCTGATGCTTCTTCAGCGATGGATGCGATTTCCTTTTTTTCCGACTCAAACTGATCGTTGAGGATTCCGGATTTTGCAACGAGAAGCTTCATCTGGGAATTTATCTGTTCCACAAGACTTGGCCCTGCCGACTTCTCATCCTTCCTGAATAACTTATTTACAATTCCTTCCAGCATTTTTTTATTCGCTCCACTTTTTGAAAATCAGCGAAGTATTTACTCCGCCAAAGGCAAAATTATTTGACATTACGTATTCAGCGTCAATTTTTCTGCCCTCATCCTTTATGTAGTCCAATGGCGCACACTCAGGATCAACTGATTCAAGGTTTAGGTTTGGATGGAACCACCCCTCGTTCATCATGTTTATTGTAAGCCAGGCTTCGATGGCACCGCATGCACCAAGGGTATGGCCTATGTAGCTTTTTGTCGTACTCACCGGGACAGCCCTGTTGAACACCTTGAAAACCGCCTTGCTTTCGGAAATGTCTCCGTGGGAAGTTGCAGTTCCGTGGGCATTGATGTAGGCGATTTTTTCAGCCGGAACTCCAGCATCATCGAGGGCAAGCTGAAGGGCAACTGCCTGGGTTTCGCTGTTTGGACTTGTAATGTGGGTTCCGTCCATGTTTGTTCCAAAGCCGGCGACTTCCCCATAAATCTTTGCACCACGCTTTACGGCATGTTCCAGATCCTCAAGGATCAGGGTACCTGCACCTTCGCCGATTACAAGGCCATCGCGGTTTTTGTCCCATGCCCTTGGCGTTGAGAAGGGAGCGTCATTTTTTACGCTTGCCGCACCCATGACGTCAAATATGGCGCTGTCTGCCGCAGAAAGTTCATCGGCACCGCCTGCTATCATAATGTCGGCGCGGCCGTCTTCTATGGCCTCATATGAATATCCTATGGCCTGGCTGCCTGAAGTGCATGACGTGTCGGTCACGATGACACGGCCGCGGATTGAATAGTAGATGCTCAGGTTTGCGGCGCAGGTCTGCGGCATACACTTTATGTAGGTCTGGGAATCTACCTTGCTGAAGTCTCCCCTTTCGACAATGCCGATCATGTCTGAAAGAGCCTGCATGGATCCCATACAGCAGCCGTAGGCGATACCGGTACGGCCGTTCTGGATTTCAGGACATGGATTCCCCTCGTCGTCAACAAGACCAGCCATGCGAAGGGCATCATCAGTCGCAACAAGCGACAGCAATGCCACACGTCCCATTCCGCGGATTTTTTTTCTTGGGAATTTAGGAAGTTCTTCCCTGTAGGGACAGGCAAGTCTGGTGTTCATCCTGTCATACTTGTCCCATTCAGTCATATATTCAATGAGGTTTTTCTTTTCCTTCAATCTTGAGCAGGCGTCTTCCCATGTGCGTCCGAGGGCAGAAAGCATTCCGGCCCCTGTGACAACGACGCGCCTTTTTCCGTTTGGCTTAGTGAATGTCATCGATTATGCCAGGCCTCCATTTACAGAAATGACCTGCCTTGTTATGTACCCAGCCTCTTCCGAAAGCAGGAAAACAGCAAGGGAACTTACTTCAGATGGTTTTCCGGCACGTCTCATAGGTATGGTCTCCATGATCATGTCCATGGGAGCGTCCTTTATCATGTCAGTTTCAATCAATCCCGGCGCAATGCAGTTTACCGTTATTGAACGGCTTGCAAGTTCCGCGGCAAGGGCTTTGGTGGCTCCAATAATTCCGGCTTTTGACGCGCTGTAGTTTGTCTGCCCGCGGTTTCCAATGATTCCGCTTACTGATGCAATCGTGATGATTCGGCCTTTCTTTTTTCTGGCTAATGGCATGACAAGGGGATTAAGTACATTGTAAAAACTGTCCAGGTTCGTGTGGACAACGCTGTCCCATTCCTCTCCGCTGAGGCCTGCGAAAGTATTGTCCTTTGCAATCCCGGCATTGTTTATGATTCCCCAGAGAGCTCCGTGCTTTTCCGTCATGGCATCGAGTTTTGTCCTGCAGTCCTCACGGTCTGTAATGTCAAACTGAATGAGTTCTCCATTTCCACCTGCAGCCTTGATTTCTTCCATGAGGCTTTCGGCTTTTTCCTGTCCGCGATTGTAATGACAGATGACGTAATAGCCTGCCTTTGCGCAATCCAGGGCAATGGCGCGGCCGATTCCGCCTGAAGCACCGGTAACTAATATTTTCTTGTCTTCATTCATACAATCACACTCCCAGAATCTTTTCCATGTTTTCAGTCTGCATTACCGTTATGGTCGCCTCAACCACACTTTCCATGCTTTCAGGTCCTGCATATGCCATGCACCTGTAACGGTATATTCCGCTTTCAGGATCCCGATATTCTTCCTGCGCCGTGGCCTTCACCGTCGTTCCGTTTTCAAACCAGGACTGCCCGCACTTAAATCCGGTGACACTGAGTATGCATCCGGCCTTTGGCTTGATTCCCAGCTGGTGGTCATGGATTCCTGTCAGAGCAGAAATGGCCTGGGCCATGATCTCAAAGCTGCACCACGACGGAACCCCATCGGCTTCTTTTTCATAAAAAATAAAATTCTCGTTGATGTCGGTTTCCACGGTGATGGTCAGATTTTCAATATCATGACGGGTAACCCTGGAAAGAAGGAACATTTTTCCTTTATGGGGAATCAAATCTACAAGAAGGTCTTTTTCTATGCGCTGTTCCATATGTTTCAACCACCGATAATCAGACATGCGTTTGAGCCGCCGAAAGCAAAGGAATTGCTCATGCAGATTTTTACTTTTCCAGAAGTTTTTCTGTGGGCTGCATCATAGAAATTCAGCTGCGGAATTTCCGGATCCTTCTGACCGTCCCACATCTGGACTGGCAATATTACATCTTTGGAATTTCTGTTCTTCACAATGGCCTCATGGCATATGGCAAGTTCAATTGCACTGCCGGCTCCAAGGGTATGCCCCGTGAAAGGTTTTGTCGTGCTCACCGGAACCTTGTGGTCTCCAAAAACCGCATCGACAGCCCTGCTTTCCATGGAATCGTTGAGTTTTGTTCCTGTTCCGTGGAGATTGATGTAGTCGATGTCCTGACTCTTAAGCCCGGCATGGCTCAATGCACTTTCCATGGCACGCCTTGCTCCATCCCCGCTTGGATCTGGAGAAGTCATATGATGCGCATCGCAGCTTTCACCGTAACCAAGAAGCCGGACGCCTGTTCCACACGGATCATCCCTTGTCATGAGAAAGAAAGCGGCTCCTTCGCCAAGGGTAATTCCATGACGGTTGATGCTGAAGGGATTTGTGATTTCCGAAGATACCGCCTCAAGAGAACCAAAGCCAAGCAAAACGGTATCGGAAGCAATATCTACGCCACCGGCAACGACTGCATCTGCAAGTCCGCTGTTCAAAAGCTGCGCACCTTTTATCAAGGCTTCAGCACTGGATGAACAGGCTGTACTAAAAGAAAGGCATGGACCGCCAAGAGAAAATTTTTCCTTTATGAATGTGGCAGGATAATCGGCCCCCTGCATTTCAATTGAATAGTTTCCGTCAAATTTCTGATTTTCAAAATAGACTCTGTGGCCCGCAAGGGAAAATTCGGTTCCGTTGTCGCAGGAACCTGCACAGACTGCGACACGGTCCGCGCCATATTTTTTTCTGGCATCATCGATTTCACAGGCAATCTGATCCAATGCCATTTCCTGAATACGATGTATCCTCATGTCGTAACGTGCCGACGTAGGTTTTATTTTATCGTCATCGATTCTTCCGGCGTAAAATTCATCTCCTGAAACTGCGGTAACTTTTCGGATGCCATCCTGAGTTCCGGCTGTAACTGAATTCCAAAGCTGTGATGAATCAAGACCGGCACAACAGACAACACCCGGTTTTGAAAGATAGATACTATTCATCCAAAACTCCCGTCAGGTGATATTCGTAACCGCGTAGATGATTTTTTATGACTGTTGAAGTTCCGTCTAGATGGATCTCTTCGATGACATTCTTGCCGTCAAGAATTTTTCGGATTTCTACGGCGCCGTCATTTTCAACGACAAAATCGAGCTTGTATTTCGCAAGCCTCTCTTTCAGGGACTGGAAATCATAGAAAGCAAGCTGTATGTCCCAGACGATGTATTCCGCCTTCATGTTCTGGGGAAACACCGCTGAATTGAATTCCACATCACCGTTGCTGTAGGAAAGCTCGCCCATGCTTGTTCCCACGTCATTGAGAATCGAAACGTACATGCCTTTTTCATCGGCATTGATATAAAGCGGGAATGAAAAACTCTGAGCGCCAAAGGTACCTTCAAAAAGCTGAACCTCGTCCATGGGTCTTGAAATGTTTTCCGCAGTGAGAATGTTTACTTTTTTCGTGTTGGTCACATAGACTGCAGGAGTCACGGGACCTTCGACTTTGCTTGTGGCACAAGAAATGAAAAGCGCAGAAACCATTGCCATTATGGGAAAGATCTTTGCGCACTTTCCGTTGAATCTAACCATGGTTCAAGTTTAAATTTAATGGTTGCTTTTGTCAAATTACGCAGGAAAGTGTAACGCCGTCAATCTCTTTCATAAAAGAAGGAACTGTAGTACGCGGTGGCAAGGCCTACAAGAATGGCAAGTCCCATCAGATGCACCGGAGTGAAGGAACTGAGGGAGATGGCTCCAAATGAAATTGATGTCGTAAAGAAGGACAGCAGAATCGCATAGGGTTCAAGCCTTTTGTTTTCCGTGGTGTCATTTCTTTTCTGGGCCTCGACCATATAGATGACGTAATCAAGGCCAAGTCCAAAGACAAGGATGATTCCCGTGATCGAGAAAAATTCCAGATGGATTCGGGCAATGGCAAACACTGAACTTACAAGAAGAATTATCAGCAGCGGAATGGAAATAATCTTAAGAGACTGTTTCATCCTGTAGAACATCCTGAGAACAATAAAAATAAGAATGTAGGCAACGGCAAAGAATTTTAAAATCATGACCGTGAGAACATCCATGTCATGGCTTATGTCCGCCATCTTGTTCACATAGAAAACATCATCGCCATAATTTGAGGCAAAGTTCTTTCCGTCAAGCCCCTCGGGAATGAAAGAAGGCATCACAACGGAATACCAGCTTCCGTCGATTTCACCAAGCCACGAGTTGGCACATGCGCTCTGGATGAATTCAGGGAAATCTTCCATAGAAGTATATGCATTTTTCTTTTCTTCCCATTCGGAACTGATCCGGGACGCCATTGAGGAATCTTCTCCGATGTACTCAAGCTGAGCTTCCATAAAAGGCAGGAGACCTTCGTAAATTCTCTTTGACCTGTCCTGCTGCTTTTTCGACGGAAGGAAATCAGAAGTACAGAAAAGGGAAATTCCATCAATCTGGTTTCTAAGATCCATTACAACATCATGCTCAAGTTCAATCAGTTCATCAGCAGTTCTACCGCGCAGGATGAACCACCCGCGGGGCGCATAGTTGAGGACCTTTGCGCTTTCAATCTGGTCTTCAAGGACACGGCCTTCCATTTTGTAAAGGCGCGAAAGATCATTTTCAATACGGCAGTATTCGTATCCCCGGAAAAGACAGATGAAGGCAAAGACAAACATGGCGGTAACGGCGAAACGGCCGGCGATCTTGCGGTTGTACCACTTTGGTATCTTCACGAATCTCATTCCACGTACACGGCGCTTTTTGTGTTCCGGAACTGGAACAAGAGGATAGATGCAGACCACCGAAAGGAAGGAACTGAAAATACCCGAGAGGGAGAAGACCGACATCTGCTTCAAAAGTTCAAAAGGAGCAAAGATAAGGATGGCAAAACAGATTTCCGTCGAAACAAGGGAAAGTGCGAGACCTGAAAAGAGATAGGATCTTATTTCCGAACCTGTCTTCAATGAGGTATTGGCTTTCCAGTTGATGAAAAAATGAAGGCTGTAGTCGATGCAAGAGCCAATCAGTGAAGTTCCGAAGATGAGGGTAAGGACATGAATCCTGTGGAACACTGAAATCGTAAGCAGAAATGCGGTGAGAACCGAAACTCCGATGGAACCGAGGGAAAGGAAAATCGGTATTGGAGTTCTGAAAACAAGGAGAAGCATGACAAGAACTGCGGCAAGGGACACTGTGGAAATAATGGTGATTTCCCTTGTAGCGGCATTGGAACTTTTGTGGCTGTGGAAAGTAGTTCCTGAGTAGACAAAGCGCTGATCGCCATTCTCATACTTCGAGCACACTGAATATATTTCCGAGATGCCATTTTTTTTGCTTGCCAGCGCCGAACCTTCCTTGCTGAGAAGTCCGCGCACCATGACATACCAGAGACCGTTGTATTCCCTGGCAAGGACATTGTCCCTGAGACCAAGGGAAGTTCCGTTGGATGAGAGAGATTCAAGATAATTTTCCATTTCAACTTCAGTCAGAAGGAAAGGATCTCTGTCCATGTATGAAAGGCTTGAGTAAGTGAACGGACTGTAAAGCTTTTCAAGGGCCGTCTGCGACATCTGTGACGGATCACTGTATTTTTCATCGATGAAATTGAACCTGTTGTCAAAAAGGAAAGACTCAAACTGGCCAATGACTTCCGTATCCTGATAGAGGGTCAGCGACTTGAAGTTGGAACTGTCTTTAAGCTCTTCGTAGACCTTGCCGGCGATTTCCTTTGCGGTGTCAAAATCCCTGTTGCAGGAAAGAATGAACACATTGCGGCTTGTAACTTCTGAAAGCTTCCTGTCGGCTTTTTCGACAGACTCTCCTGAAAACTGCTTTGGAAGCATGTTGAACAGATCGGCATCTATCTTGAGGGAGTCCTTTGAAAACAGAAAGGAAGCAAGGAAAACCGAGGCGATTACAAAATGAAAGGCAAGCCATAGGCCCAGGAATTTCCTGTCGGAAAACCTATTTGTTATTGAAGCAGGATTTTTCATCTTCCGAAAGTTCCTTTGGATGTGAGTGGTTTGTGAATCCATAGAAAACGGAACCACCATTGGCTTCGTTTAAGACAATGTCTGTGATCTCCGAATTTCCCGATCCGCTTTTTCCCTTCAATACAATGCTGCTCATTACCGAAGCGACAGTCTTGTCCTTTGGTTCAAGGGAAACTGTCCATGTATCTGCGCCGGATGACTCAAATGTCAAAGTGAAATTCTGACTAAGCTTTGATACATCGTTTGAGAAAAGGGCAAGCAAAGTGGATGACACGCTTTTGAAGGCATCGTTTCCCCGGGCGTCAGTGACCTTTCTTTTTCCGTCCGAGCCAATCTGAACCATGTAGTCTGCACCAAGGACCAGAGTCGAAGGGAAAGGCTTCAAGGTATTCCAGAGAATTCCTTCCGTGCTGAAAATAAATTTTCCATTGGAGCTGAGTTTCTTGCCCGTCTTTGCGATTGTCTTTGACTGAAGAAAATCACCTTTTGTGATCCTGTTTTTTGAAAGGTCGGAACAAATCGACTCAAGAGAAATGTTCTGCGAAAATGCGAGGGCACCGCAAAAAACAAGCGCCGCCATAAAAATATGTTTTTTCATGCAATAAATCCTTTGTATTAATTCTGTCAGTTTATTTCTTTAACGCCATTGCTTCCTTCATTTTTTCAATGAAAGTTTCAGGACAGACATACATTGTCTCTCCCGTAGCGACCTTCACCACCATCTGTGTGGATTCCGCCTTCGTCACAAGATCACCATTTGAGTTGTAGATTTCGTATTTTATCTTGAGGCAGTTTTCATATTCAGTGACGGAAGATCTTATTTTTGCCACCTCGTTGAATTTGAGGGATTTCAGATAGCGTACCTTTATGTCGACCACAGGGAATGCATAGCCTTCGTTTTTCATCGACAGGTAATTGTATCCAATCTCATCAAGAAGGGCACAACGGCCTACTTCCATGAAACGTATATAGTTTCCGTGGTAGGCAATGTCCATTGAATCGACATCATAGAATTCAACCTTAAAATCCTTTTCGACCGTATAAAACTCTTTGTCCATTCTTATTCCTCGCTCCAGAAATCAAAGAAATTGTACCACTGGTTCGGGAACCACATACAGTACTTTTCAAGAACCATCACATAGTTTTCACAAAGACGGTTTATTCTTGCATTCCTTTCATTACGCCTGCAGTCATTGAAATCAATGTCAGACCTGTGCATATAGACCGCGTTGATCGGCCTCAGCATTACAGGTTCGTCCCTGAGTCCAAAACAGAAATAGGTCGGACAATTAAGAAGGGCGGCAATAAGGAAAACTCCATAAGGAAAGTTCGCCTCCTTGCCAAGAAATTTTGTCCTGATGAACCTGTTGCTTGAATGGGCGGAAATTCTGTCGCCGGTTATGACGACGATTTCTCCGTTCTGGATTTTTTCCTGAAGCTGGATTATGGTTTCCGGAGTTATGTCTGTGGGATCTATGGCAGTCATTTCATAATCTTCATTTACACTCTTCATCACATTGTTGAATTTTTCAGAAGACTTTATTTCCATTATCACCGTCACGGGAATCACATGGTCCACACCTGCGCGGCTGAAAGTAGAAAGGCTTCTTAGAAGATCCATGTTGCCAAGATGTGAAGTGATCAGAAGACAGCCCTGGCCTTTATCAAGGTTTTCCCAATAGTCATCAATATCATCGTCATTATAGAAAACATCTTCCGCCTCAATTTTTCCGATCCATCCTGCGATGCGTTCAACAAGGCAGAGACTGAAGGAGAAGATCGTCCTGTAGATTGAAATTTTATGGGGAACATGACCACCGGTGAAAGTCCTCATCTGATTCTGGAATCTTCTGATTTCCCTGCGGGCACGGGCTGAAAATAAATAGTAGAAAAATGCGACCGGAAATATTATTGCGCACACAACTGGAAGCGGAAGAACTTTGACCAGCCATAACGTGAAGAGAATCGGAGCACTTGTGTGGACCTGTTCCTTTTCCTTGTACCACTGTCTATTCATTTTTTTTCAAACCTCTTTTAACTGCCCTGAAAACCAGAACCGGCGAACGGAACATCATGCCTATGCACAGCCTTGTATAGGCAAGTGAAATGTGGATGTTGTCGCGCACCAGGCGGAAATTTGACACACCGTCCTTAGGGTAGCTGATTTTCACCGGACTTTGAACCACAGGAATATTCTTCCACATCATGTGGGCAAGGATATCCAGATCATAGCCCATGTGGCTGTCTATGACCGCATGATTTTTCAGCAATTTATAGTAGGGAGCCACTGGATACACACGGAACCCTATGAGGCAGTCCCTGATCTCATTTGAAATGGTGACGATATGGATCCAGGTGTTGGCGATTTTTCTTGCCTTGAGACGCGCAGGCGGAACCGTTCCGTCGTATTCAGGATAGCCGCAGATTATGCTTCCGGGATTTTTCTCTGAAAGCTCAAGGAAATGTTCCACCTGGGACACATCATGCTGGCCGTCGGAATCTATCTGAAGGACGTGGGTGATTCCAAGTTCATGGGCCTTTCTCACACCGTCATTGACAGCCCTGCCCTTGCCTCCGTTTTTTTCCCGCCAGATGACCACAACACTGGAATACTTTGACTCAACCCCGCGTATGAATTTCTTGTCCTCTTCTCCATTTCCGTCATCAACGACAATGATGGGACAGTTGAATTTTTGCAATGAGGAAACAACATAATCCAAAGTCGATCCGTGCCTGTACACCGGAACAATAAAAGCAAATCTATTCATCAGTTTTTTCCCGCAACAAATGCCCCGGAAGAGAAAACCTTCGATTCATCAACGGCAGACCAGAGCCTGAATGCCACAGTTGATTTTTCCGGATCATATTCAAGTTTCATCCTTACCTTTGCGCCAGGTAGAATCGGTGCTGAAAACTTCATTCTTTTGATTGAGGATACTCCCCTGGCAACTCCGAAATATCTGCAGGCAAAACGGGAAATGACCTCAAACTGTCCCACCGCAGGCAGCAGCTTGAACTGTGGGAAATGTCCGTCAAAAAAATCACTTGATTCCGGAACAAGAAATTCCAGAAGCACGGACGAGTCATCTTTCTCAATCAGGATTTCATTTTCAATGGAGTGGCTGTTCATCGGCTTTAAGATTCCTGTGAATTCTCAAACATGGCGGCGATTTCAGCCTTGTGCTTCTTGCCCTGTACATCAACAGGAAGTTCATCCACAAAGCGCCATTTCTTTGGGAGGACTACATTCTCAAAGAACTTCATGAGCCAGTCATGGAAATACCTGTTGATGAGATATTTTTCCGTACCTTCAAATTTTTTCTTACCTTCTGCGTTCAACACAACGGCGGCGGCAAGATACTGGCGCACATCATTGGAAAGGGCAATGACCTTTACGTCCGCCACAAGTCCGCTTTCAATAAGGCGGTTCTCAACTTCCGTCATGGAAATGCGCTTTTCCTCAATTTTTACGATGGAATCGCTTCGTCCCTTCAGAAGGAATTTCTGATCCTCTCCGGTAAATTCAACAAGGTCGGCTGTTGCAAATCCCTCGGGATCCTTGATGTACGGAGAGATGATTCTGAGGCATCCGTCATCGCCCTTCCATACCTTTGCGTTGTCAAAAGGAGTCCAGACCAGCTTGTCCTTTTTCTGCTGGCGGTAAGCGATTCCGCTTGTCTCCGTTGAACCGTAGACTTCAAGAGGACAGAATCCAAAAACTTTTTCCGTGCTTACGGCAAGCTCGGGACTTACGGCACCACCGCTTGTGAAAATCCAGGTGTCATCAAGGGGAAGCTTTTCCTTGGATTCAACGGTGCGCTTGAGGAAAGCAGGAGTTGCGATGATGATGTATCTGCCGTCATCAAGCTTTTCAAAATCCTCAGGAAACTCAATTCTTGTCCTGCGGAATGGAACTCCCAATGTAAACGGAAGGCAGATGCCAAAAAGGAAACCGTAGATATGATGCTGGCTTACTGTCGTAACAAGATGGCGGCTGCAGAATTCCTGCCCCCATTTTGAGATGATGAAGGCGTTGTCTTCCTCAAACTCCTTCATGCGCTGAGGAACAGCTTTTGGAGTTCCTGTAGAGCCTGACGTGTACATGTAGATGTTTGAATCCTCGCAATTGATTCCAGGCGCGGTGCGGATCTCGGATTCTGATGGTGATGCGGAGCCTTCGATTATTTCTGGAATAAAGCCGGAACCAGCGATGACCGCGCCGTCCTTCTTCTGGTCAGTGAGGAATTCAGTTCCGGCTGTCTTGATTTCTGCGATGAAAGACTCAGCTATGTTCTGTGTCAGGTAAACCGTCTTTCCGCTCTGGAGAAGGGCAACAAAAGAAACAAGGAAATACCAGTAGTCCTCGCAATGAAGAATCCAGTTCCGGGAATTTCTGGATGCAAGGAATTTCCTCATCTTTGCCGTATCCACAAGAAAATCCTTCCAGGTCTTATAAGTTCCGGCTGAATACCTTTCCTCATAGCAAAGGATATGGTCATCCTTTCTTGAGTCCGCCTTGAATTTTGAAATCGGATATGTCTTAATCATTTTTCCATCAACCTTCTTTCTAATGAAAAATTCAACGGTAAAAAGAATCCCCATCAAAACATAGGAGATTCCACCGTTGTATATGGACCACACCCTGTCACTTGCAAAGAACGCGGTGTAGACTGAAACGGTTCCGTTGAAAATAAAAAAACCGCACCAGACCAGAGTTACTTTTAGGCAATATTTTTCAACGCTGCCTTCCCATGAACTTCCCTTTATGGACCTATCCATGAGGGTTGCGAATCTGAAAATCATGTTGGGCGGCGAAAAAAGAGTACTGCCAAACACCACCAGGAAAGTCAGACTTATTACGACCGAGTAAAGTTTAAGGAAAACAACTTTCTGCGTAATAAAACAAAAAAGACCGGCGGCAAGAAAAAGCGCAGAAGAAACAAGCGGACGCCAGTTCATCACTTTCTTTTTTTCACCTTCACCGGTTTTTGAATTTCCGTCTGCCCTGCCACGAGCCGTTGCGCTCAAAAAAAAGGCAGAAGCAAGGACGATTATGCACAGGGACAAAATCCTGACCGGAAGCTTGAACACCACAAGAAATGCAAACACCAGCACAGGATATATGGCGGCCAATGCATAGAACAAAATCTTGAGCAGTCCGGACAAATTCTCTTCCTATGCCCAGACAGCTGCCAATGCGTCAACCACATCCTGAACGGTCTTTACTTCCTTGAAAATGGAAGCATCGATGGCAGGTTTTCCTTCAGGTGTGTATTCCTTCATTTTAACAACAAGATCAATCGCATCGATTGAATCCAGGTCCAGATCATCTCCAAGAAGGGCTTCAGGAGTAACCTGGGATTCCTCAAGCTCAAAAACAGAAACAAGTATTTCTCTGAGCTTCACAAAAATTTCATCTTTTGTCATAGCTGACCCCTAGTTTGCCTTTGCGCGTTCCGCAACGATGTACTGTGCAAGTGAGTCTACTGAAGCAAAAATCTTCTTTGTATCCTCGCCTTCTGTTGCAAATTTAATGCCGAATTTCTTTTTGAGTGCGACCCCAAGTTCAAGGGCATCAATTGAATCCAAACCGAGTCCTTCGTTGAACAAAGGAGCATCGTCCACAATATTTTCCGGCTTGATGTCTTCAAGCTGGAGAGACGAAATTATTGTTTCCTTTATTTCCTGTTTCAATGCGTCCATAAAAAGTCCCCTAAAAACAAATACTTATATTAATTATATTGTAGAAATCCCGCTGATTCAACACGGCGGAATTTTTGTATAGTTAAAGTTCCACAGCCATGTTGAAAAAACAACTTTTTTTCTTTAAAGTTTCTTCTATAAATGAGGAACTATGGACAAATCTAAATATTCTTTCGACAAATACAAGGACGACAGTCTTCGTGCCATCGATGCACGTTTTGAGGCGCAGAAAATAGCTTTTGCTCCAATGACTTTCCAGGCTGTCAGGGCAATGATCGAGCTGGGTCTGCTGGGCCTCATTGAGGATGCCGGAGAAGACGGAATCACCATCGCCGACCTTGCCAGAAAAACAAACCTTACGGAATATGGTGCAGGCGTTCTTTGCGAGATGGCTCTTGGAATGAACGTTGTCCGCCTTTCAAAAAATTCCACATGCCAGAAAGATGAACATTATGTTTTAGGGAAAACAGGCTGGTTCCTGCTGAACGACACACTCACAAAGGTAAATTTCAATTTCACCAACGACATATGCTACAAGGGTGCCTTCAAGCTAAAGGAATCTGTGGTGAACGGCAAACCTGAAGGACTCAAGGAATTTTCCGACAAGTGGACGGTAATCTACGAAGGCCTTTCACAGCTGGATGAACGATCAAAGAAATCCTGGTTTGAATTTGACCACTTCTATTCCGACATAGCATTTCCTGTGGCTCTTCCCGTGGTCTTTGGAAACAAGGCTCCTTCCACTCTTGTAGACATTGGAGGCAACACGGCAAAATGGTCCATCGCATGCTGCAGATACAATCCTGACGTAAAGGTAACGATCGTTGACCTTCCGGGACAGACTGCGGTGGCGGAAAAAAATGCGGCGGCGGCAGGTTTTGCAGACCGCATCTCCACCTGCAGCGGAAACGTCCTTGATGAGACGACAAGACTTCCTTCAGGTGCCGACGCCTACTGGATGAGCCAGTTCCTGGACTGCTTCAGCCTAAAGCAGGTTACGAAGATCGCAAAGAAAATCTACGAAGCCGCGGGAGACAACAGCACGGTCTATGTACTTGAGCCTTTATGGGACAAGCAGCAGTTTGAAGGAAATGCATATTCCGTCATGGCGACATCACTTTATTTTACATGCATGGCAAACGGCAACAGCAAGATGTACCGCTTTGAGGAACTCCGTGACGCAATCGAAGCTTCAGGGTTCCGGCTGAAGGATGCCCACCACAACCTTGGAAGCAACGCATATTCCCTTCTGGAATTCGGTAAATGAAATTCTACGTCAGCAACACAAAAGCATGGGCTCCGGGAATTGAAAACGGACTCGATGCAATACAGAACGAAAAGGTCTCTCCAAAAATCGAATTCACGGATCCGTTGTTCCGCAGAAGGTTCAGCCAGATAACAAAAATGACTGTTCAGGTTGTACACGACGTGATTGAGGAAGTTCCAGAGGCAAAGGACTGCAAGATCGTTTTTGTTTCGTTCCGCGGTGAGATCGAGAGGGAATTTGCCATCGATAAAATGGTGATCGAAGACAAGATGATTTTGCCCGCAGCATTTTCACTTTCCGTATTCAACACACCGATAGCAGCCGCAACCATAGCCCTGGGCCTTAAGGGCGGATACAGCTGCATCTATCCTTCACAGGGAAATTTCCGAGACGCACTTGTTTCAGCAGCATCAAGCGTTTTAAGCGGAGACGAGAAGAAAATTCTTTTTGTCTATGGGGATGAAAAAATTCCTGCGGAGTACGAGGACACCCTTAAAAACTACAATGTTCCGGGGCCACATGTTCCCCTTTCATTCGCATGCATTCTTTCGGCTGAAAAAACAGAAGGCGCAAGGGAATTTTCCATGGACTGTCTGGATGCAGTTCCGCTGGATTTCCTGAAAAAGGCACTATAGGAAACGTAACCGATGGAACAAAAAGAAATGGATGACAAATACAGCTGGAATGATCTCCCAAGGCCGACAAATCCCGTTCTCCACGCCTACAGATGTTTCATGAAACTTTTCTGGATTTTTGTCATAGGAGCCGGGTCCCTGGTTCTGGCATTTCTTGTATTTCCCCTGCTCAAAATATTCATCCACCCAAAAGACAGGTTCAAGATTGCAGCCCAAAGGTTCGTTTCGGCCACATTCAGATTCTTCATGTCCATGCTCAAGGCATCCCGAATCTCCTACATGACAACGGATGCGGAAGACCAGCTGAAAAACCTGCGTTCCAAGGTTGTCATCGCAAACCATCCTTCGATGCTTGATACAGTTGTTCTCGTTGCCCTCATTCCAAACACAACGGTGATTGCCGGTGAAAAATATTCCCGTGGAGTTTTCGGCGGAGTGATAAAGGCCTGCTACATAATTAACTCACTTGACTTTGACGAACTTTGCAGAAGATGCAGGGAAAGCCTGGATCTTGGAAGCAACGTGCTGATTTTTCCGGAAGGAACAAGAACTCCACGGCACGGACATAATTCATTCAAGAAGGGAGCTGCCAGAATCGCAAGGGCAGCTGGTGTAAACATTCTGCCGGTCTATATTGCTGGAAGCGACAAATTCGGACTTGGGAAAAACAACCCCTTCTGGAGTTTCAATCCGGTGGAACAGCTGATATACCATGTAATCCCGCTTGAGGAAATCGACACCAGCGAATACTCGGAACTTACGGATCCAATTGCAGCCAAAAGAATCACCCGGAAATGCCGCGACCAGCTATGTGACGCCGCCGAGGCATACAAAAAAGACCATCCCCTTACGAAGACGGTCAATAATTTTTGACGGGATTGAGGGGCGCCGCTATTTTTCGTCGGCGGCAAGTTCCTTGATGATGCGCTGTAGCCTTTCATTGACCTGAGAATAGACTTCTGCTCTGTCGATGAAGGCAAATTCACCATCGCGGTAAACAACACGGCCGTCAATCATGTTCATTACGATGTCGGAACTCTGTGCGCTGAAAACAACATTGGACAACGTATTGAAATCCGGCTGCATGTGCGGAGTCGAAAGGTCAAACACGATGATGTCGGCACGGTTTCCAACTTTTATTGTTCCGCAGTCCTTCCTATCCTGGGCCATGGCTCCATTCACAGTTGCCATTTTAAGAATGTCTGATGCGGAAACTGCATTTGCATCCCTGGTGGCACCACGGCAAAGAAGAGCGGCAATATGGATTTCTTCCATCATATCGAGATTGTTGTTGCTTGAGGCACCGTCGGTTCCAATGCAGACATTGAGTCCTTTTTCTACCCATCGCTTTACAGGAGCAATGCCTGAACCAAGCTTAAGGTTGCTTGACGGATTGTGCACAAGGAAGGCTCCTGCTTTTTTCAGAAGTTCCTCGTCCTCTTCCGTTACATAAACACAATGGGCAAACTGGGAATGACAGTCCAGAACGCCGGCACTTTCCATGAATCTGGCCGGAGTCTGCCCATTATGTCTGCCCTCACATTCTTCCTGTTCCCTGGCAGTTTCCGAAAGATGGGCATGAATGTTGAGACCGGCTTTCTTTGCACCATCGGCAATAAGTTTCGCAACCCTTTCATTGTTTGTGTACTCGGCGTGGAGACCCATATCCACCTTGATGCGGTCACTGAATTTTCCATTTTTCACAGAATCAAGCAGGGCCCAGGTTTCATTCCATCCGCGGTTGTTTGCAAGATCTTCATTCGGATCAAAGGAAGTCACACCGTTGCAGATATTTGCCTTGAGTCCGCATTCATCGAGAGCCTTTGCCTCCGACTCGATATGGAAATACATGTCGCTGATGCTTGCACAGCCGGAAGCGATAAGTTCCATGGCACCAAGTTTTGTAGTCCAGTAGACATCTTCAGGCGTCAGTTTTGCCTCAAACGGAAATATTTTTGTAAAAAGCCAGTCCTGCAAGGAAAGACCTTCTCCATAACCGCGGAGAATTGTCATAGGCACGTGACAGTGGGTGTTGAAAAATCCGTTCATGAGGAATTTTCCTGTTCCGTCGTAAACCTCTTCATCCGCAGAATTTTTTTCCGGCATCTTTTCACCGATATACGAAATCTTTTCGTCCTTTGTCTGGACGAACATGTTCTGCCTTACCTGGAAATTCTCATCAAGCAATTTTACGTTTGAAAAAATCATGTGTCATCTTCCTTGAATCTTCATCTTGAAAATCTTTTTCATTATAATGACAAACCATGAGTAATTCAAACTTGTCATCGGCAATCAGAACCATCATGATATTTGGCGCCATGAATGTGGAAACTGAATACATGGTTTCAAAACTTTCAGATGTAAAAAAAACTACAGTCGCAGGATATACTTTTTTCGACGGAACTTATAAAGGCAAAAAAGTCATCGTGTGCAGGACTTTCACCGGCATGGAAAATTCTGCGGCGGCAACCGCAATTGGAATCCTCAATTTCAAACCGGACTGCATCATAAGCCAGGGAACTGCCGGCGGACACGATCCGAGGCTTCATAAAAACGACATTGTGATCGGAGAACGTCTCGTAAACATTTCTTCATTTCAGACATGCCGGCACAAAAAGGGAGAAGGCAGCCATCCGACTGAATGGAAAATCAGGGAATGGGATCTCTTTGAAGGCGACGAGCAGGAAAAGGAATTTCCGGCACTTTACAGCAACTCAGTCCTTGTAGAAAAAGCAATGTCGGCGAAATATGAAAAAGGCCGGCTCTTTAAAGGCACGGTTTCATCAAGCAACAACTGGAACATGGAGATGGACCGCATCAACCACCTTGTTGAATCCTACGGCTCAATGTGCGAGGAAATGGAAAGCTATGCGGCAACGCAGATTGCGGACAGATTTAAGGTTCCGGCTGTGACCATAAGGATAATCTCAAATTCGGAACAGCACCCGGGAGAAGAATACGAGCGCACCACAGGAACAACCTGTCAGGAATTCGTTCTTGATGTGGTGGAAAAGCTCTAGAACACTCCAAGGATTTTACAGCCAGAAACGGATTCCGGCATTGACTGGAAAACATGCAGGCACAAAACGGAAACTGAATTTCTCAGAGCCGCTGTCGTAGTTCAGTCCAAAAGAAGGATTCCACGCGGCATGGGTGTAGAATTCAAGACTGCGGTTTTCAAGGCAGAATGCATTGAGTCCGATTCCAACCCTGGCACCTGTATCTCCAAAGAATTCATTTTCAAATTTTCCACGGAAGGACATTCCCCAAAGGGCAAACCAGTTGACGCGGGAATTTATTTTCTTGTAGACCCACCAGTTGTCCAGAACTAAAGCGGCAGATTTTTCCCTGATATTCCATGAAGCAGAAATTCCCCATGGAGAAAATTCTGAACGCACGGAAATTCCAGCGCCGTAATCCAGATCAGGATTAAATTCAACGCCGCCTTGCACACCGAATCCAACTCTGGCAAAAGCAAGGGAACCCATAAAAATACAGGCAAGGAAAACAAGAATCTTTTTCATGGCTTACATTGTAATTTTTATGCCGCGGAAAAGCAAAGGGTTGTTTGTTTATTGCTGTCATTTACGTTAAAATATTCTATAGATGAAAAAGGCAGTCATATTTTTTTCAATATTATTCTCATTTGCTTCCTTCTGTTTTTGCGGTGAAAGATCACGGTACAGAAAAATCTATCTGTGGCAAAACGTCAAAGGCATGGAAGTAAATGTCCGCGACACCGTTTTGTTTGCCCCGAAAAATTTTTCTTCAGACGGAACAAAAAAAGCGGCCGTAGTAATCTGCCCCGGCGGAAGCTACCACCACCTTGGGATGCCCCACGAAGGATTTGCCAGTGCCAGATGGTTTGAAAGCATCGGCGCCGTTCCCTTTGTACTCCAGTACCGGGTCGCCTACAACTGCCACCACCATCCCCAGATGCTTGAAGACATTGAGATGGCCATCAAGTACATCCGCGAGAATGCCGGCACCTACGGAATCGACGTTGAAAAAATCGGCGCCATAGGATATTCCGCCGGGGGTCATCTTGTAACGATGGCAGGAGTCTATGGAGGATGCCGCAACGAACTTGAAAAGCTTGGAATCCAGACAGAAGTATCACTCAGACCAAATTTCGTAATGCCCATCTATCCTGTTGTCACCATGCAGGACGACATCTGCCACAGATGGTCAAGAAGAAGCCTTCTTGGCCACCGGAAATACACCCAGGAACTTAAGGATGAATATTCAATGGAAATGAACATTCCATCGGACATGGTTCCATCATATGTGCTTGCATGCCGTGACGATCCCGTTGTCATCTTCGAGAATTCCGTACGCCTGGAAAAGGCACTTGCAGAAAAAAACATACCGCACCGGTTTGCAGTCTACGAAAAAGGCGGCCATGGATTCGGAATGAAAGACGGCTGGTTCATGAAGGAAACCCACTGGAATGAGGACCTGAAAAACTGGCTTAAGGAAATCAACATGATCGATTGATCCATAGGGAGGAACATAAATGAACATCACTGAAAGCTACAAAAATTTCCTGAAAAACGGAAAGACAGAACGGGAATGCACTTGTGAAATAATCCGTCTTGCGGAAGAAAAAGGATACGTGGACATAAACAAGGTCAGCAGCCTGAAGGCCGGAGACAAAGTCTATGTCTCAAAGTGGAACAAGTCCATCGCTCTTTTTCATGTGGGATCACTGCCCATGGAAAACGGAATGAACATTCTCGGCGCACACATCGATTCACCAAGACTGGACATCAAGCAGAATCCTCTTTACGAAAGTGACTTCATAGTTTACCTCAACACCCATTACTACGGCGGAATCAAAAAATACCAGTGGGTTACAATTCCCCTGGCCCTCCATGGAGTGGTCTGCCTAAAGGACGGAACGACGGTGAACATCAGCATCGGAGAAGATCCTGATGATCCTGTGTTCTGCATAAGCGACATACTGCCCCACCTTGCACAGAAACAGATGGAAGGAAACGCAAAGGAATTCATTCCGGGAGAAGACCTGGACATAATCTGCGGCAGCGGAACCGTTGACAGCGGCGATGATAAAGATAAGGACAAGGAAAAAGAAAGCGCAAAGAAAAACATCCTTGGCCTTCTGAAAGACAAGTACGGAATGGAAGAAAAGGATTTCAATTCCGCAGAACTTGAGGTTGTACCTGCAGGTGCACCACGGGATCTTGGTTTTGACAGAAGCCTGATTCTTGCCTACGGACAGGACGACCGCTCATGCGCATACACTTCAGTCCAGGCGATTCTGGACACGGAAAAAACCGAAAAGACACTTTGCTGTCTCTGCGTCGACAAGGAAGAAATCGGCAGCGTAGGAGCAACGGGAATGGCAAGCCACTTCATGGAGAATGCCGTGGCAGAAGTCATCGCACGAGTTGGCGACTACAGCGACCTTACATTGAGGAGATGCCTCAACAACAGCCTCATGCTTTCAAGCGACGTCAATTCCGCCTATGATCCTTTGAACCCTGGACTTTACGACAAGAAGAATTCATCTTTCCTTGGCGGAGGAATCGTGTTCAACAAGTATACGGGCAGCCGCGGAAAATCTGGTGCAAGCGATGCAAATCCGGAATTCATAGCAAGACTCAGAAATGCCCTGGACAATGCAGACATCAAATACCAGCTGGCAGAACTTGGAAAAGTCGACCAGGGTGGTGGCGGAACCATAGCATACCTTGCGGCAAAATACGGAATGTATGTTCTTGATGCCGGAGTTTCAGTTCTTTCCATGCACGCGCCGTGGGAAACCACATCGAAATTCGACATTGAGGAAGCCTACAGAGCCTACAGGGAATTCCTCAAGCTCGCATAACGGGACTGTGATTTTTTTACTGCGGAGACTTTCATGTTTGACAATATTCTATTTGATTTCGACGGAACAATAATGGACACCTCGCCAGGAATTTACGATTCTTTTGACAAGGTTATAGCACACTACAAGCTTGATTTTCCCCGCTCCCAGTACAGCCGCATGATCGGGCCTCCTCTCAACGAAAGCTTTTCAAAAATTCTTGGACTTCCGGAGGAGGAGATCCGCAATGCGATAAAGATCTACAGGGACTATTATTCCGTAGAGGGAATGTATAATGGCCAGATATACCCGGGTGTGGTTCCGCTGATAGAAAACCTGAGGAAGGCAGGCAAAAAAATCTTTACGGCAACAAGCAAGCCGGAAGTTTTCACGCGCAGAATAATAGAACAGAAAAACATGACACATCTCTTCGATTTCATTGGCGGCAGCGATGCGGAAGAAAAAGGTCGCACAGATAAGAAAGATGTTGTAAAATATGTACTAGAGACACAAAATATAGCCGAAAATAAGGAGAGGAGCATTTTAATCGGTGACAGAAACTATGATGTCTTTGGAGCCCACCACTGCGGAATAAAATGTGCAGGAATTCTGTGGGGATTTGGAGACAGAGATGAATTTGAAAAAGCCGGTGCAGACTGGATTTTTGAAACTCCGGAAGAAGTGGAAACCTTCCTTGTTAGTTGAAGTTTGATCCATCTAAAAAATAAGCATAGATGATTTTTAATATTATTGCAGTTTTACTTATCATAAACATTCTCATTTTTTTGACCGCAACCATCGTACAGCTGCGAACATTCAGAAAGAACCGTGGAAAGGGTTCCGGAAACCTAAGCAGAAACGAACGGATGATGGAAAGGGCCATCATGGCTTTAAGCAACGCCATCGAAGCAAAGGACAGCTATACCAGCGGCCATTCAAAAAGAGTTGCTACATACGCAAAAGAAATCGCACGCAGAATGGGCAAATCTGAAGAAGACCAGATGGAAATCTATCACGCCGGACTTCTTCATGACATCGGAAAAATCAGGATTCCTGACAAGATCATCAAGAAAAAAGGCAAGCTTTCAGACATGGAATACGAATGCCTCAAGCTTCATCCAATCATTTCATACACAATGCTAAAGGGCATTTCAGAAGACGGAAACATCGAGGATGCGGCAAAATACCATCATGAGCATTACGACGGAACAGGATATCCGGAAGGACTTGCCGGCAAAAGCATTCCTGAATATGCAAGGATCCTTGCGGTGGCCGACACCTACGATGCGATGACATCAAGCCGCAGTTTCAGAAACCTTTTTCCACAGAAATTCGTACGTTCTGAAATGGAATATCAGAGCGGAAAACAGTTTGATCCTGAGATCACAAAGCTGATGCTGGAGATCATCGATGAGGACAAGGATTTCGTCCTGAAGCAGGATGAGAACATACACAAAAATGTTCTTGTGGTTGACGACGACATCATCAGCAGCAAGCTCGTGGAATTCATGCTGACAGAAGATGAGACTTTCAACATCACTTCAGTAAAGGACGGTGCCCAATGCAAAAAGGAACTTGCCCAGACCCACTTTGACCTTATCATCCTTGACATATACCTGCCGGATACCGACGGTTTTGAACTTCATGATTTCATTCAGGAAAAATACCATACGCCTACAATTTTCATGTCGTCAGACAAGAACACGGAAACTATTGTCCGCGCAAAGGAATCCGGTATAAAATATTACCTTGTGAAACCTTTCCTCAAGCAGGAACTGAATGTTGCACTGAGAGATGTTTTCAGACACAATCTGGAGCCGTAAATGAAATTTACACTTGAAGACATAAAGAACAAATTCATATCTTCCGAAAACCCGACGCAGCTTACGCTGTTCAACATAATCATCCCTGCAGGCATGGTGGGCGGATTCGTATCAATCGGACTTTCCCTTACTGATGTTACATTCGCATTTCAGGTTACATGTGGCTTTCTGGGAATGCTTTTCCTTCTTTTTCTTTTCTATCTTGCAAACTGGAAACGTAAAATTCTGCTGGCTTCAATCCTCAGCATCACATTGATGGGAGACATCGTTTTCCCGATCATGTTTTTTTCAGGCGGCGGCATATACAGCGGAATGACTTCATGGTTCTTTCTTGTCATAATATTCACTTTTCTTGTTCTTGAAGGCATTTCATTTTTCGTCGTCCTTTTGACCCAGATCGTCGTCATAATCGCATGCTATACGGTTGCCTACAAATATCCGGAGCTGGTGAAACCAATTACCTCCGAATCAAGCCGCATACTTGACATCGTACAGGCCCTTATTCTTTCATCTGTTGTGATCGGATGCATCATCAAATTCCAGAACTCCATCAACAAGCGCGCTCTCGAAAGCGTAAAGAAGGCAAACGAAGACCTTAAGGATTCTGAAATCAAGGCGGAAAATGCAAACCACGCAAAATCGGACTTTCTTTCAAACATGTCACATGAAATCCGTACGCCTATCAATGCCATCCTCGGCATGAACGAAATGATACTCCGTGAATGCAAGGACAAGAAAATCATCGAATATGCTTCTGCAGTACAGACATCAAGCAATGCCCTTCTTTCCCTCGTAAACGACGTCCTTGACCTTTCAAAAATCGAGTCAGGTAAAATTGAAATAAAGAATGAGGAATACAAGCTTCAGGACCTGATCCTCAACAGCTACGGAATGATTTCTGAGCGTCTTGAGAAAAAGGGTCTTCGCGGTGCGATTTTCTGCAACGAAAACCTTCCGTCGGGACTCATAGGTGACTTCTCGCACCTGCGCCAGATCCTCATCAACTTCCTTACAAACGCCTGCAAATACACGGAAAAAGGAAACGTGGATTTCTTCATTCTCGGTTCCGTTACCGGTGACAACGCAAAGATAATATTCTCCGTAAAGGATACCGGCATTGGAATCAAGGAAGAAAACCGCGCCAAGATGTTCAAGAAATTCGAACGCTTCGACCTGCAGAGAAACCGCAACATCGAAGGTACCGGTCTTGGACTCAGCATCTCAAAACAGCTTTGCGACCTTATGGGTGCAAAGATCGAAGTCAAAAGCGAATACGGCAAGGGATCTGAATTCATCATTACCGTAGACCAGAAAATATTTGATCCGACTCCGATTGGAGAAGTATCACCTAAGGGCAAGCAGAAAGAAAAGGAAATCCAGGTATACCACCAGAGTTTCGAAGCTCCAGATGTTGATGTACTTGCAGTCGATGACGTGGAACTCAATCTCATCGTCTTTGAAAACCTGCTCAAGGAAACAAAGATGAAAATCGATCTGGTTGAAAGCGGTGCTGCAGCAATCGAACGCGCATCTGAGAAACATTATGACATCATTTTCATGGACTACATGATGCCTGAGATGGACGGTATCCAGACCCTCGAAAAACTCAGAAGCATGGATACTCCAAACAACAAGACACCTGTTATCGTCCTTACAGCAGATGCCCTTGCAGGTGTCCGCGAAAAATACATCCGTGCAGGATTCAAGGACTACATTTCAAAGCCTATTGATGGCAGCAACCTTGAAAAAATGCTCATCCGTTATCTTCCACAACAGAAGGTTTTCCTCAAGACAGGAAAAGAAGACATTCCGTGCGGAGAAAAAATTTCCCGCCTCAAGAACATGCTTCCTGAGTTTGACTATGAGACTGCCCTCAGCTACTGCGATGAAAGTGAAAACTTCTGCATAGAGATCATCAGCGAATACAGCACAAACAACCACAAGGAAGACTTGAAGAAATATTACGATGAATGCGAATGGGAGAATTACAGGCAGAGGCTGCACTCATTGAAGAGCACGTCACGCACTGTCGGACTCCAGTCACTTGCGGAAGAATTCAAGATTCAGGAAGCGGCTGTCAGAAAATGCGAGCTGGACTTTGCAAGGAAAAACCACAAGCATCTCATGGATCACTATTCCCACTGCATAGTCAAAATGCAGGAAGCAGGTTTCATCATGGAAGATGATGATGAAGAAATCGAGGATATCGTTGATTCTGAACTTGTAATTTAATCCTGATTTGATTAAGTTTACTTAAAAGCATTACTGCACCGGCATTGGGTATTTCAGTATGAACATTCTTGAGAAATTTAAGGAAACACTTTTTTCTGTCATACCGATCATGGCTATAGTCATGGTTCTTTCTCTGACTGTCGCACCTTTCACCGCAGACCTTACGTTCCGTTTTCTATCCGGCGGTCTGATGGTCGTTATGGGACTCACATTTTTTCTTCTTGGCGTTGACATCGGAATCATTCCAATCGGAGAAAGAAGCGGAGCTGCCCTTACATCAAAGAGAAACCTTGCACTCCTTCTTTCCGTTTCTTTTGCCATCGGACTCATGGTGACAATCGCGGAACCGGACGTCCAGGTTCTGGCAACCCAGATTCAGGGTGTTTCTCCCGACGTTGAAAAATGGCCCCTCGTCATAATGATTGCCCTTGGTGTCGGAGCATTCGTCACCATCGGACTGTGCCGTACAGTGCTTTCCCTTAAACTCCGCAGGGTCCTCATCATTTCGTACGTAGCGCTTTTCGCACTGGCCTTTGCCTGCCCCAAGCTTCTACAGGGCGCCGCATTTGATGCGGGTGGAGCTACAACCGGGCCAATGACAGTTCCTTTCATCATGGCACTGGGAATGGGTGTTGCAAGCGTCAGAAAAAACACGGATACAGCCGGAACTGACGACGGTGCTTTTGGCCTTACAGGAATCGCAAGTATAGGACCTGTTGCCGCTGTGTGCATCTACGGAATTATTCTGCGCGCAAAGGGACTTGGTTCAGCCGGAGAGGAAACGATACTCATTGAGGAGGCATCCCATATCCATCCCCAGGGAATATCGGTATTCATGACACTGCTTCCAAAAATTGTTGGAGAAGTTTTCAAATCCCTTCTGCCGCTTCTTGTGATGTTCATCCTGTTTCAGATTTTCCTTTTAAAAATGCCACCGGTTCAGGTGAGAAAGATGATCAACGGAACAATCTACTGCTTCATAGGGCTTGTACTGTTCCTTATGGGAGCTGAGGGCGGTTTCATGCCGGCGGGAGAAACTCTCGGACAGACCTTGGGCCACCTTGCCACGATGAACGGAAGCTTCTGGACAGTTCTTGTTGTTGCCGTAGCTTTCATCTTTGGCGCCATAATAGTCTGCGCAGAACCTGCCGTCTGGGTTTTGACACAGCAGGTGGAAGAAGCAAGCGGCGGAACCATAAAAAGAAAAATCATGCTCATTTCCCTTTCCCTTGGAGTCGCATTTTCCATCGCCTTGAGCGTCATCAAAATAATTTATGGCTTCAGCATCTGGTACATCCTCATCCCGGGATACGCCATTGCCCTTCTGCTGACTTTTTTCTGCCCGCCGCTTTTCACTGGAATTGCATTTGACTCAGGCGGCGTAGCATCTGGCCCAATGACAAGCACATTCATACTGTCATTCACTCTTGGATGTTCAGCATGCACGGCAGATGCCGGAGCCAGCGCCTTTGGAGTGATTGCCCTTGTCGCAATGACACCACTAATTGCCATTCAAATTCTTGGAATCATATTCAGACTGAAAACAAAGGAGCGTGATTCATGAACTGCTACAAATTGATTACGGCAATAGTCCCCCACAACAGATGCGATTCTGTTTCCGACGCCGCCATAAAGGCTGGTGCCTGGGGAGGTACTGTCATTTCCGGTCGTGGAATCAGCGCAAACAGATTCCTTGATTATCTTGGAATCGGTGAAACCGCAGTCGACGCGGTGATGATCCTTACTGAATCAGAAAAATGCAGCGGCATATTCAATGCCATAGTGGAAGCAGCATCCGGCGAGAAGAAAAACTACGGTGTTGTCTATTCAACAAACGCAGGCCATCTTTTGAAGGCCGGAAATCTTACGGGAGAAAAACCGGTTATGAACGGAAATAAAAAACAACAGCTTATTACGGTCATCCTGAACAGAGGATATGCTGACGATGCGATGGAAGCGGCAAGAAAAGCCGGAGCCGGCGGTGGCACAGTCCTCAATGCAAGGGGAACAGCCAGGGAAGACGACGAGAAATTCTTTGGAGTCCACATTGTTCCGGAAAAAGAAATGCTCAACATTGTAGTACCGGAAGAAAAAAAGGAAGCCGTGCTTGAAGCAATCAAAAACCTCCCATGTCTTTCACAGCCCGGAAGCGGAATCTGCTTCTGCAGCGAAATCGAAGAGTTCCATGTTCTCGGGAAAAAATAATTGAGCGACATTTTTTCTACAGAAAGATTTCTGGATTTTACAGAACCATCCCTTGCCGCAAAACTTTCAGGCAAAGTTTCCCTTGTCCGTGAAATCGACAGCACAAACACTTTCCTCATGAACGAATCCTCAAGGTTCATTCCCTTGCTTGACCATGAAGGCAACCTTACTGCAGGCGGCATAAAATTCAACCTGAACATAAAAGGCGCGGAAAAGCAGACCAGAGGCAGAGGAAGACTGGGCCGGGAATTCGTTTCTCCAATTTCAAGCGGAATCTATTTTAGTTTTGCTTTCGTTGAGCAGGGCGGAATTACAGATCCTGCAATAATCACGGTTTCATCCTGCATAGGCGTTTGCCGCGCCATTGAAAAAACCTATGGAATTCCGTGCAGCATAAAATGGGTAAACGACATTTACTGCGGCTCAAAAAAAGTCTGCGGCATCCTTACGGAGGGAATCGTCAACCACGATGAAGGCCGCATAGACGGTTGCATCTGCGGCATTGGAATAAATCTCAGAAGCAGCGAGGATTTTGGAAAGGAACTGATGGAAAAGGCCGGTGGAATTCTTGACGGAGTTCCGGCGGAAGAAAAAACTGCCACCCGTGCCCAATTTCTTGCCTGCTGCATCAGGGAGATTTTTTCGATACTTCTTGAAAAACAGAATGTAGTCGAAGAATATAAAAAGCGTTCGTTGCTTACCGGAATGGAAATAAAAGTCACTCCGGTCATTGGAGACGACAGAAGTTCCTACAGCGCGAAAGTCTGCGGAATCACCGATGATTTTGGACTCAAGGTCATGGATGAATCCGGAAATGAAAAAATTCTCCATAGCGGTGAAGTAAGCCTTCACGGAACAAAGATTCCCACACGAGAATAGAAATGAAAATTCTTGCAGCCGCCATCAACGCCAGATTCAACCACACAAACATAGCCGTCCGTTCAATCGTAAAATACGTGAAGGAAAGGCTTGCCCATGACTGCGGATGTGAAATCGAATTCGCAGAATGGACCATCAACATGAGCATGGACCAGATTCTTCGAGGACTGTCTGCATCAAAACCAGACATGGTCCTTTTTTCCACCTACATATGGAATTCAGAGATGGTCCAGAAAATAATTCCAGATGTAAAGAAAGTATTGCCTGAAGCCATCATCGGAGCCGGTGGACCTGAAGCAGGTTTCTGTCCGGAAAAGTGGCTCAAGAATTTTCCCCAGATTGATTTTATAATGTCAGGTGAAGGCGAAGAAACAGTACTCCAGATCGCCCTGGGAAGCTCTCTTGAAAACGTTAGCGGACTTTATCTTAGAAATGCTGAAGGTGAAATTTTTTCCACCGGAACAAGGGAACTGATATGCGACCTTGACCAGCTGCCATTTCCCTACGACAGTTTCGATGATCCGGAACATAAAATATACTATTACGAATCAAGCCGTGGATGCCCATTCAGCTGTTCTTACTGCATGAGTTCCGTGGACAGGCATGTCAGGTTCAGAAGCATACAGCGCACATGCCGCGACCTGCAGAAATTTCTCGATGCCAATGTGAGCCTTGTAAAATTTGTCGACCGCACATACAACCTGAACGAAGACCGCTACCTTGCCATATGGCAGTACATACTGGACAACCACAACGGAACTACCATGTTCCATTTTGAGATTGAGGCGGAATACCTAAGTGAAAAAGCACTTTGCTTCATCGAAAAAATTCCATCCGGAATCATGCAGTTTGAAATCGGAGTCCAATCATGCAATGAAAAAACTCTTGAGGCTGTAGGACGTTCAAAAGAAACAGACAGGCTGTTTGAAAACATAAGGCGCATTCCAGGAACAATACACAAACATCTTGATCTGATAGCAGGCCTTCCCTACGAGGACCTTGAATCCTTTGGAAAATCTTTTGACACAGTCATTGCCCTGAAACCGGACGCACTTCAGCTTGGATTTCTCAAGGTTCTTTACGGAACCACGATGAAAGCCTATGCGGAAAAAAACGGATGGCAATGGATGCAAAGCGCACCCTACGAAGTTCTGTCCACGCCATACCTTTCCTTTGAGCAGATTCTTTTTCTGAAGGACGTGGAAGTTTTACTGGATGCCTTTTACAACAAGGGGATTTTCAAAAGAACCATGGATTACATGGGGCGCACAACCGGCTATAGGAATTTCTTTTTTGACGCCGCCACAAAAGCAAGGGCCGACGGAACTCTTGATGCTGACCGAAAGACATCCTACTGGTTTGACTGGATCGCACGCCATCTTGAAAAAGATTCCGTAGCCCTGGAACTTTTAAAATTCGACTATCTTTCCATGTCAAAGACAAGCCGCTTTCCGTCCTGGATGGAACACAGATACGACAAGAATGAACACCTTGACGCCATGAATAAAAACGAATGCCGGTTTGACAGCAGAATCGAATTCGCATTCTCTGAATACGATGAATTCACCGTCAACCCGGCATCAGCAGAACCCGAAAAAACAAAGGGCACATTCAAAGTTCTCTTCGTCTACGAGCGTCATAATTCTTCAATAAAAAACTGTCAGATTATTCTACAGTAACCTTTGCAACCTCATCTCCAAGAACGGAAAGCACCAGTGTCGTTCCTTTTTTGACATTGTATGGAGCCGTAAAATTCTTTCCAGGATGGTTGGCAGAAAGAAGCACCGTAACTTTTCCCTCAGGATCTTTTGCAGAGAAAAGTACAGGAACAGGATAAGGATATTCAATCAGCTCACATGCAAAGATACCCTGAACGTTTTCGGACTTTTCATCACGTGGCTTTACCTCAAGAACAGCCTTGATTCTTTCATAGGCTTCGACTGTATCCTTTGTTTTTTCAACGGCAACAATCTTTCCTTCTGGGGAAGCATTTTCATTTTCCTGAACCTCAAGGTCAACGACAATTTTGTGTTCCGTAAGGGCAGAAAGAAGTTCCTTTATGCTGAGACCATCAAGCTTTGGCATGTCGACTTTCTCAACCTCAGTTCCAGAACTTACGATGAACTGGAGTTTGACTTTTTCGGCAATTGAAGTTCCGGCTGAAGGATGCTGGGCGATGATTGTACCCGGAGCACTTTCATCCTTGACGTAGACGACAGGAGCAACTTCCACAAGGGCATCGGAACCGCTGAAAAGAAGCTCAAGGTCATTGCGGATTTCATCGGCATTTTTTCCTACATAGTCTTCGATGAAATCAATGGCAACACCACGGCTGACGGTCAATGTAACGCGGCGATAGGCCTTTACGATGGCACCTGCCTTTGGATTCTGCTCAAGGATTGTTCCCTTGTCTCCAGGAAAGTCAGAATATTTAAGCTGGATCTTTGGATAAAGTTCCTTTGCCTGCATCTTGAGGAGGGCATCAGTAAGGCTTTCCCCGACAACATCAGGCACGAGCACTTTTTCCGCACCCTGAACAGACGCAAAGAAAACAGCAAGACAGGCCGAGAGCGCAATCACCAGAGAAAGGATTACGGTGATGACAGATGTCTTTCCGTATTTCACAAAATTTTCAAGGAACTCGGTGGTTCCGTCTTTTACCCTGCTAATAATTTCATTCACTTTCATTTTCATGCATCCTATTCAAGAACCGTGCCGATGAAATTTCTTGCACCATTCATAAATGATTTGTAGTCCATTGCCTTCTTTGACTGCCACTGGAGTTCCGTAGCGATGAGAACGCCGTCTCCAGTCTGGATCAGAATTCCACGGGGCTTGCTGTATGCAAGGACAGTTCCCGGAACAGCCGAAGTATTTTTTGGAATGCTTGGATCCTGGGTCGCAACTTTTGACGCTGCCCTTCCTTTCAGGATTCTAAGCTGAACTCCACCAGCCGAAGTAAAACATCCAGGCCATGGAGTATATGCCCTTATCATGGCATCTATTTTTTCAGCAGGAAGTTTCCAGTCAATCTTTCCGTCTTCCTTCTTTATCTTTGTGCAGTATGAAGGTTCTCCAACCTGAGGTGTTGCAGGCGGAAGAACGCCGGTGCGGGAAATCTGCCTCAGATACTGAGTAAACATGGCGGTGCCATAAACAGAACACTGGCGCAAAAGATATTCCGCATTTTCATTTCCGGTCAAACGGTATTTGTGGCAGGTAATGATGTCGCCTTCATCCATTCCAAGGGCCATGGTCTGGATCGAACATCCGGTCTCCTCATCCATGTTGAGGATGCACTCATTGATTGGAGTCGCACCCCTGTACTTTGGAAGGATCGACGGATGAATGTTGATTCCGCCGTATTTAAAAAGCGAGAAGAACTTTGGACCAAGAATGTGGCCATAAGCAAAACAGATGAAGATGTCCGGCTTGAGGGAAGCAAGAATCTCACGTTCCGGAGCACATACATGTTCCGGGCAAAGGATCTTTATGTCAGTTCCGCGGGCCTCGTTCCAGGTGCGGGCATACTGCTCAACTTCCGTCGGAACAAGTTCCGAATGACGGCCTCTCGTTGTGGGAGGATTCGTGAGGACACCAACTATTTCATACTGCTCGTCAGGAGTTGCTTTTGACATCTCGCTGTCACGCAAAAGAAGTTCAAGGATTGTCGCAGCAACCTGAGGACTTCCACCGTATACTACTCTCAGCATTTTTACCTACTTGTTCTTTTTTGCTTCTTTCGCAGCTTTCTTTGCCGCGATGCTGCGCTGCTTTGCTTCCTTTGCCGCAGCCTTTTTTTCCGCACGTTCCGCACGGCGCTTCATTGTTTCGATGACTTCCTGCTTGTATGCCTCATCTCCATGGTCGATGTAAAGCACTCCATCAAGGTGGTCGTTTTCATGCTGTATGATTCTTGCAAGAAGTCCGTCGGCATCGTTGATCACAAATGGTTTTCCGTTTTCGTTCAACGCAGTTACGGAAATCTTTACAGGACGTACAATTTCCTCGGAGAATCCCGGAAGAGAAAGACAGCCTTCTTCATAGGAAGATGTTTCTGCGGAAGTCTTGATGATTTCAGGATTGATAAAAACGCGTCTTACTTCATCATCTGCTTCAAGTACAAAAAATCTCTTTGCAATTCCAACCTGAGGTGCGGCAAGTCCAACACCGTTGGCACTTACCATGGTTTCAAACATTTCGTCGAAAAGCTCACGCATCTCATCGTTTATTTCTTCCGGCTTGACCGGCTCGCATTTCTGTCTGAGTATTTCTTCACCAAGCTTTGTAATTCTCATTTCCATTTTCCTTTCAAATTTACAGTCTTACTCTGGCGGCTCTTGCATGTCCTGCAAGTCCTTCCGCATCACCAAGAATTCCGGCAGCCTTTGCGGAATTCACAGGGCCTTCCTTTGAGCTGTCAGTACGCAAAGTCGTTACAGTCTTAAGGAAAACACGGACGCTGAGGCCTCCAGTAAATCTTGCGCTTCCACTTGTCGGCAATGTGTGGTTCAGTCCTGCGGCATAGTCACCGAAAACTTCCGCAGCTCCATGGCCTATAAAAAGGGAACCGTAGTTGTGCACAAGTTTTTCTATGCTGTCCCGGTCCGCACCTGATTCCATGGCAAGCTCAAGATGTTCAGGGGCCTTTCTGTTGGCGATGTCCGCGGCCTGCTCAAGTGAATCACAAAGGATTATCCTTCCGTAAGTGTCGATGCTCTGGCGGGCAACGGCTGCGGTAGCAAGGGTTTCAAGCTGTTTTTCAATTTCCGCGCTGACTTTTTCCGCAAGTTCCCTGTCAGTGAGGGCAAGCACGGGCTGTGCCACAACATCGTGTTCGGCCTGGGCAAGCAGGTCGGCGGCAACCCATTCAGGATTTGCGCTTTTATCGGCGATGATGAAAACCTCGGTAGGACCTGCAACCATGTCGATGCCGACAGTTCCGTATACAAGCTTCTTTGCCTCAGCAACAAATTTATTTCCAGGACCAACGATTACATCTACAGCCGGAATTGATTCAGTTCCGAAAGCAAGGGCGCCGATAGCCTGGGAACCACCACATGCAAATGCCTTTGTAACACCACAGATATAGGCTGCTGCCATTATGTTTTCATCAGCATAAGGCTTTCCGTTTTCAAATGCCTTTCCAGGAACACCCTTTCCAGCTTTTTCGGCTTCTGCCTTGTCCGACGGGTGAACTCGTGGTGGAGTACAAAGGATGATTTCCTTGACGCCTGCAGCAACTGCCGGAGCAACTGTCATCACCATTGTGGAAACCAAAGCAAAACGGCCGGCCGGAACATAGACTCCTGCACGGTCTACGGCAATGTTTTTCTGCCCCGTAAAAAGACCAGGTTCAAGTTCAACTTCAAAATCGTCAAAGGATTCCCTCTGCTTTTTTGCGAAACGGACGGCAAGGTCACGGCTGTAGCAAAGGGCATGATAAAGATCAGGATTTTCTTTCTGCATTTTTTCAGCGGCTGCTTTGAGTTCCGACTGTGGAATTTCAAGAGTCGATGGAGAGGCAACGTCAAACTGAGCCGTATATTTTTTAACTGCGGCATCTCCGTTTGAGCGCACGTCATTCAAAACATCGCGTACAACATCAATGGAAGAGCCAAAATCTCTGCCTCCAAAGAACGCGCTTTCGATTTCTGATGCTTTCTGAATTCTGATCATCTGGAATATCTCCAACGGGCACTTCCATAAGTTATTTTTATGCAGTAACCCCGATTTTTTTTGAACTCCATTTTATCAGAAAACGCAGATGTATACAATTAAAGGGCATCTATAGGCGGCTGTTCTGTCATTTCCATTTTTCTGCTATCATGGTCACAGTAAAAAAAACAGGAGGCATGATATGGAAGAACTTTTTGACCAGTCCTATAGAGCCGCAATGGAATTGATCGAGGTTGCCGGATTGAAAAAAGGCCAGATTCTTGTGGTCGGATGTTCCAGCAGTGAGATTACAGGCGGAACAATCGGAAAGGATTCGAATCTTGAGGCGGCTGAAAAAACTTTTGGCGGAATCTATAAAGCCAGCCAGGAAAAAGGCATCGAACTTGCATGCCAGTGCTGTGAACACCTCAACAGGGCAATCATAATTGAATCGGCAACCGCAGAACGCCTTGGTCTTGAGGTCGTCAACGTAGTTCCACAGCCAAAAGCCGGCGGATCATTTGCAACCACAGCCTGGAATACATTCAGCAATCCTGCAGCCGTGGAACACATAAAGGCCCACGCAGGAATGGACATCGGGGATACCCTCATCGGAATGCACCTTAAGGATGTGGCGGTTCCGGTAAGGCTTTCAACCAGCGCCATCGGCAACGCTCACCTTGTCTGTGCCAGAACCCGTGCAAAATATATCGGCGGAGAAAGGGCAGCGTACAGGGCGGAATAGCCGATTTAAAGTTCCGCGACAGTAAAACACCGATTTCTACAATTGAATTGGTGTAAGATTCAGTGTATTATAGTAGAAATAAAATCAAAAGGAGCATAAACAATGAAGAAAATTGCAGCATTTGTACTTGCAGTTTCAGCAGCACTCGTACTTGCAGGCTGCTCAAAGACAGCATCAAAGAAGAATTTCATCCTTGCAACAGGCGGAACTTCTGGCACTTACTACCCGTTCGGCGGCGCAATCGCAAACATCTGGAACACAAAGATCGAGGGCATGAACGTTACAGCCCAGTCAACAGGTGCTTCAGCAGAAAATCTCCGTCTCATCAGCGCAGGGGATGCAGAATTCGCTACAGTTCAGAATGACGTCATGGACTATGCATACAACGGAACAGACATGTTTGCAGGAAAGGCACTTCCAAATCTTGCTACACTCGGAACAATGTACCCTGAAGTAGTTCAGATTGCGGCTTCAAAATCAAGCGGAATCAAGACAATCTACGACCTCAAGGGAAAGCGTGTTTCTGTAGGCGATGCAGGTTCAGGTGTTGAATTCAACGCAAAGCAGATTCTCGAAGGCTACGGTCTTACATTCGACGACATCAAGAAGTCAAACCTTTCATTCAAGGAATCAGGCGAAGGTCTCCAGAACGGAACTTTGGACGCATGTTTCATCACAGCAGGTGTTCCAAACGCAGCTCTCCAGGAACTTGCATTTACAAACGGTCTCGTGCTCATTCCTGTTGACGGTGCTGAAGCCGATGCAATCTGCGCAAAGTACGGATTCTACACAAAGACTACAATTCCAGGCGGAACATACAAGGGAACAGATGCAGATACAGAAGCACTTTCGATCAAGTGTACAATCGCTGTAAACGCAAACCTTGATGAAGATACAGTTTACAAGATGACAAAAGTTCTCTTTGAAAACCTTGAAGAACTTGGAAACGCACACGCAAAGGGAAAGGAAGTTACTGCTGCTAAGGCTGTTACAGGATGTTCAGTTCCATTCCACCCGGGCGCAAAAAAGTACTTCGAAGAAATCGGACTTGTTAAATAATTAGGAATTAGGAATTAAGAATTAGGAATTGGAAGGAAGATGAAACTTTTTTCTGATTCCTAATTAATTACAGCAATGAAGACAAAGGCACTTTTGATTTCAGTCATTTTCTTTTTAGCAATGGTGTTTGTTTTCACTTTTCCTTTTTATTCAGTTCTTTCAATTTCAAACAGAAAGAATCCTTCAGAGAAAATTTATTTTACAGACGGAACGAAAGGTTTTGTCGTTTCCTACACCCACTCGGTGAACAAAGGACGCGTCCACGACTATTACAGAACGGAAGGCCGCAACCTTGTTGTCTACAGGACCGACTTTGTAAGCTACGGAGCCGGAATGCCTGAACTTGAGGAAACTCCGGGTGCTGTTTTCCATGAGACAGACGGAACTTATTCCATGGAATACAGAAGGGATGCAGGCCGGTCGTTTTTACTTTCAGTCGGTGTCATTGCCGAACATTCCATTACAGTCGGAAGTCATGAATTTTTTCTGAAAGATTTTTTTGCTCCAAGAACAAGTCTTGTATTTGAAGTAAAAAACATTTCACTTTACCAGTTCTTGAAAAGGAGGCCAATTTGAGCAGCAAAGAAAAAAACAACCAGACAGAAAATCAGTTTGAAGAGCAGATGGAAAATCTGGGACCTACTTCAAACGAAACGGAACTTAAGGAAATGATGAAAAGCCTTGACCGCGAGCAGGCATACAGAGAGCATACCTGCTGGCGTCAGTACATTACCGTAATCGTTTCCATTGCCTTTGTGGTTTTCCAGTTATATTCAAGCCTTTCGGGAATGGTAACGGCACAGGTTCTCCGCGCAACACACCTTGCCTTTGTCCAGATGCTTGCTTTCCTTCTTTTTCCTGCAACCAAAAAGCTTCCGCGCAACCATCTGCCATGGTACGACGTTGTCCTTGCGTTGATTGGGGCCGCCTGCTGGTTCTACATAGTCGTCAATTTCCAGGAACTTGCACGCCGTACAGGAGCTTTTACCTTCCTTGATATTTTCGTAGCCTGCGTGGGAATTCTTGTCCTCGCAGAAAGCTGCCGCCGCATCGTAGGACTTCCTATTCTCATCATTGCAACATGTTTTGTCCTCTACGCACTTTTCGGCCGCTACATGCCGGGCTTCCTGAACCACCGCGGATATACGGTAAAACGTGTCGCAGCCCATCTTTTCTACAACACGGAAGGAATCATGGGTGTTCCACTCGGTGCATGTTCCACATTCATCTTCCTTTTCATTCTCTTTGGTGCGCTTCTTGAAAAAACAGGAAGCGGACAGTTCTTCATCGACATCTGCAACGCCATCGCAGGTGGAGCTTCCGGCGGCCCAGCAAAAGTTGCTGTCCTTACAAGCGCCCTCCTTGGTACTGTAAGCGGATCGTCTGTTTCAAACACTGTCGGAAGCGGAAGTTTTACAATTCCAATGATGAAAAAACTTGGATACAAGAAAGAATTTGCCGGAGCAGTAGAAGCCGCAGCATCAACTGGCGGACAGCTTATGCCGCCTATCATGGGAGCAGCAGCATTCCTCATGGCAGAAAGCCTCGGTGTTCCTTACATCAAGATTGTAAAGGCATCGATCATTCCGGCCATACTTTACTTCACAGGAATTTTCATCACAGTACATCTTGAAGCACACAAACTGAGCCTTAAGGGACTTCCCCGTGAAAAGCTTCCAAGATTTCTTCCCCTTTTCCTCCGCAAAGGATACATGCTTCTGCCTCTGATCATCATCGTCGCATTCCTCTGCATGGGACGCACTGCAGTTTACGCAGCCTTCATGGGAATAGCCGCATGTGTTGCAATAGGACTTGTCACATCTTTCGTAGACGTCGCAAAGGGACGCAGGCCAACATTCAGCGGAAAGGATGTCATTGAAGTAATGTGTGCCGCCGCAAGAAACATAATCAGTGTTGCCATAGCCTGTGCAATGGCCGGCATCATCATCGGCGTAGTAACCCTTACGGGAATCGGCCTTAAGTTTGGAGCAGGATTGATTTCAATCTCCCACGGAATAGCACTCATAACACTTCTGCTCACTATGGTTTCTTCGATTATCCTTGGAATGGGAGCACCTACAACTGCAAACTACCTCATCACTTCAACAATTACAGCAGGTGCCATCATCCAGCTTGGATACGAACCGATCGCAGCCCACATGTTCGCATTCTATTTTGGTATCATCGCAGACGTAACACCTCCGGTAGCACTTGCCGCTCTAGCAGGAGCTGCCATAGCCAAGGGAAAACCGATGCGCACAGCCCTCAACGCCACAAAACTTGCCATCGGTGCTTTCATCATTCCATACATCTTCGTATTCAACCCGGCAATGCTTATGATAAACACCGACCTGAGGGGCATAATTTCAATCAGCATTTCCGCCATCATCGGCATGTTTGGAATCAGCGCCGCCCTTGAAGGTTATGTTTGCAGAAAGGAATCGATAATCGAAAGAATTCTTTTTGCGGCCGCAGGTTTCTGCTGTGTAATGCCTGGATTCACGACAGACGGAATCGGTTTCCTGATCATGGGTGCGCTTATCGCCTACCAGATAATCAGAAACAGGGCTGAAAATAAAAGTGCATAAATGAAGAATGCCGGCGTCATTGCCGGCATTTTTTATTTGGGAAAATATTTGTTCTTAAGCTGCGTGTAGTCAAAATTGCCTTCCTTCTCACGCATGTTGTAGTCCACATCCTTTTCAAGAATCCTGAGGAACACATCCGCAATGTCAGGGTCAAACTGCTTTCCCCTCTCATCCTGGATTATGGAGATGACTTTTTCACGAGGCATTACGCTTCTGTAGCTTCTGTTTGAGGTCATGGCGTCATAGGCGTCCGCAATGCTGACAATGCGGGCAATGACAGGAGTTTCAGTTCCGGCTTTGCCATCAGGATAACCCCTGCCGTCATAACGTTCGTGGTGCCATCTTGCGACCTGGGCAAGTTCCGGCATCTCATCGATTTCATGAAGGATATTCCAGCCGGACACAGGATGCTTTTTTATTTCCGCATATTCCTCGTCGGTAAGCTTGCCTTTTTTGTTGATGATCTCATCGGCGATGCTTATCTTTCCAATATCGTGGAGAAGTCCGCAAAAATAGATTGTCTTCTGCATTTCATCGGAAAAACCCATATCCTTTGCAATCATCTCGGCATAGGAAGCGACACGGATCGAATGTCCGTTTGTATATTTATCTTTTGCTTCAACCGTCTGGCTCAAAGTAACAAAGAGCCTCAAAGACAGGCGTTCAATCTGAATGTTCTGCTCATCAGTTTTGGACTGGGCTACGGAACAGGAAACCATGCTGATGATTCCCATGCAGACAGCCTCAACACCACAGCAGAAAGCCGTGAGGATAAACTGATATGAAATCTTCATTTCAACGAAGCCAATCTCAGGACGCAATATACTTTTAAATGTATTTACACCGAACAAAGCACAGGCAAGGAGACTGTAAAAGTAGAACATCTTGTTCCGTCTTTGATAGTGAGTTTTGAAAATGTAACCCAAAAGTCCAATGAGCGGTATGAGAGGCACAACGATGGAACAGAATCCCCAGTAATATTTGATGCACCAGGTCATCACCGTTGAAAAAAGAAATACTTCGGAAAAGAAGAGCACGTAGGCCTGGTAAAGACATCTACCATTCAGAAACAGAAAGAAACAGGTGATGTAGACAGCAAAGCTCAATACATTGAAATATGACAGAGCACCCGCACCGGCGGTCATCATGAGACAGAAAAACACAACATGTACCAGAAGAACCATCACTGATACACAGGCCATGAACAGATGCATGTTGTCCATGTTTATGCCTTTTCGCAATTCCCTGAGTTTCAAAACTTCATCCTGTTTACTTTTTCTACCATTATATTGCATAAAATCACAAAATCAACGAAAATCTTTGTTCCCGGCGGTAATAATATGAACAAAAGAAAAGTTTTTTTTAACGGATTTCGCGACGGCATTCCCATCGGCCTTGGATATTTTGTGGTTTCCTTTTCACTTGGAATCATTGCAAAAAAATCAGGTGTAACATTCTATCAGGGTTTCATAGCAAGTTTTTTCAACCACGCTTCAGCTGGAGAATATGCCCTTTTCACTGCAATCGGAACTCTGGCAAGCTACATTGAGGTTGCCCTGGTGACCTTCATAGCAAACGCAAGATACCTTCTTCTTTCAAGTGCATTAAGCCAGAAATTTGATCCAAAGACAGGCTTCCTGCACAGGCTTTGTTCCGGCTTTGTGATTACCGATGAGATTTTCGGAATTTCAATCGCACAGAAAGGTTTTGTAAATCCATTTTACATGTACGGGGCATTCATCTGTGCCTCGACCTTATGGAGTCTTGGTACTGCCTGTGGAATTCTTGCGGGAAACATCCTTCCACTCAGAGCCGTAAGCGCACTTTCTGTGGCACTCTACGGAATGTTCCTGGCCATCATAGTTCCGCCTGCAAAAAAGAATCCTGTAATAGCCGCCTGTGTCATAATCAGTTTTGCCGCAAGCTGGGTGATGGGTGTAGTTCCGCATATAAAGGAAATCTCAAGCGGAAACCGGGTCATCATACTGACTGTAATCATAGCAACAGCCGCAGCAATCATCAGACCTGTCAAAGAAGAAAAGGAAATGGAGGTGTAGAAAATGAAAAACGTCTACGTATACATTTTTGTGGCGGCATTTGTTTCACTTGTAATAAGGGCACTTCCACTTACACTGATCCGCAACCAGATAAAAAACAGATTCATCCGTTCATTTCTGTTCTACGTTCCCTATGTGACCCTTGCCGTCATGACTTTTCCCGCAATCACGGAAGCAACACAAAGCCTTTGGGCTGGAATCGCAGCTCTTGCAACCGGAATCATACTTTCCCTTGCCGGTGCCGGTCTTTTGCCTGTAGCAGCCGCATGCTGTGCCGTTGTTTTTGTTATTGAATTGTTTATCTAAGTCTGTTATGTTTTTAGTGGGTATTTTAAGAAAATTTCAATTTCAGGAAATCCCACAACTAAAGAATACGTGAGTTTTATTATACGACCGGAGCGATCTTATGGAAAATACAAGTGCAGAAAACCAGGAATCCAACGACATCATTGACCAGATCCGCATTCCCCTTTCAGATATAAGCGGAATTTCAAGACTTCTCAGATACAATATACAGAACATGGAAGGCAACAACGAGTCCCAGGTTCATGCCCTTTTTGATCTGTTGAACGCACTTGATGAAAACACCGCCCACATCCTTTCCCTTCTCAATGAAAATCTTGAGCGCGAATACGAGGACAAACCTGACCTTG